>JAKIVC010000022.1 GCA_021647245.1 Gammaproteobacteria bacterium | reverse complement strand
CCGTGTGCGTAAATAGCGCAAACACGGTTCTGAGAGGGGTGTGGCAACAATGGTAGAAGCAGGAAATCGGCCGTGTGATGGCCATCATGATCCTGATAAAGCTAGAGGAACCCATCTACTCGACCAAGAATAAGGGGTCAAGTACAATATTGACTGCTTATCTAGTCAGACTGATAAACTAAGCTCTTGTTTTCTTCTAATCGTCTCCTCATTTTCATCCTTGTACGCCTCAATCTCAAGTGAACTGCGATCAGTCTATATAGCCAAGGGTGGGCTATACAATGAAAGAGTTAATGTTGCATTTGCCCCCTTATGACCCCTTATGACCCCTTATGACCCCTTATCGTGCCAACAAGGCCAGCCAAACCCGAATCAGCCACCATAAAACCAGCACTCGCCGCACCACTAAATAGAGCGCTTTGCACGGTGCCTGTTTTCCACCTCAGTGGTGTTAAAAATGGCCTTGCACCCCTCCGCTTTTTTCCCCTTCCGTGTAAAGGCCTCAGCTTCTTTTATCTCCGGCCCCACTGTCATTGAAAACAGACCGCTTGCCGCTTTCGCTTTGCTCGCTATGATCATTCGCTGATGTGTGTAACTTAAGTAGCAGAAAATATCTTTTTGCTGTGAGAGTCTGGTGCTGTTCCGAGCGATTTTGGAATGGGTGTAATTCAGATTGCTGTATTGAGAGATATTATGAGGAGAAGGGTGATGGCAAAAAACAAGAAGGTTAAAAATAGAGGCAAACTTTCATCAGCGACAAAGGGCGGTGAGTTTCAACATCCACCTCGTCGGGCAACAAACCCCTTTGAAGAGATTGACCGGGTGTTTGAGAGCGTCTCTCCCCGTGGCTGGATGCAGCCACTGCGTCAGGAGTGGCCTGCTTGGGCAAGTCTGGAAGCTCCTTTTGATGGTTATGCACCAAAAGTTGATGTGGTGGCACACGATAATGAGGTTGTGGTGCGTGCTGAGTTGCCAGGCGTTGATAAAAAAAATCTGGATATCTCGGTTACTGCGGATAGTGTCACTATTAAAGCGTTTACTCGGCAGGAGAGTAATGAGGATAAGGGTGATTACCACCGCCGCGAAATATCACGAGGGTCGTTTGTTCGCACCGTGGCTTTGCCAGCATCAGTGCAGAGTAAAAAGGCGAAGGCTAGCTTCAAAAATGGTGTGTTGAAACTGAAATTACCCAAGGCGGCTCCGACTCGGCGGCACAGTATTAAAGTCGATTGATTTTTGCTCGGGTACGGTTGTGGTCGTTATTTAATATCAAGTGAGAATTGAGGAGGGGGTTATGTCTACTTTAGAAGAGATTCGCAGTGGGTTGAGCCGTTTTTGGGACTCTGTGGCTGAGGGTTGGCACCACTTGGCGAGTCGGGCTTCCGGGGCGCTGACCCGGTTTAAGCCTTCAGAGAAAAAAGATAAAGCGGGTCTATGGGTTCCGGTGCACAAGGGTATCGGTTGGGGGTTGTTGGCGGCCGAACTCTATGATGATGGTGACAATGTGATTGTGCGGCTCGAAGCACCGGGCATGGAGCGTAAAGATTTTGATGTCAGTGTGGTCGATGATATGTTGTTGATCTATGGTGAAAAACGTTACCAAGAGCAGCGTAAGCAGGGTGACTACCATATTTCAGAATGTGCCTATGGGGTATTTGAACGGGCGATTCCACTACCCGATAACGTGGAAGGGAGTCGCGCTAAGGCAAAGTATAGCCGAGGTGTCTTACATATTAAGTTACCAAAAACGACTTCAGGCCGTCATCGGGTTGATATTGAGACAGACTAGTTGACGGTTGAGTTACTATTGATCGATCAAAAGCATGACTGGCTATTCCACAGTGACAGAGAGGGCGCGAATATGAGTGGTGTTGATTATCAAAAAGTGAAAGATGCTGCCCGTGAAGCGGCTGAGCAGAGTGGCTCGATTCGTGACGATGTTCGCAACCTGACTGTGGAGGCGTTGAGTCAGGGCGGGCTGGACTTAGAGAAGATAAAAGAGGTTGTTAGCGCCGTTTTGGATGGTGCCAGTGTGGGGGCTGAGGCGAGGGGTGTGCATATTAAGGAGACCCTGTCGGAGTCGATGGCGGGCGTGGATGAAGCGATCGCGAAATCGGCGGAAGCCTCCAAACTGGCGCTGCAAGAGGCGGCGGGGCACCTTAAGACGTTTGGCAAAGAGGATTTAAAACGGGCGCTGGATGATGTTATGGCGCTGGAGGGGCTGTTTTTGGAGGTTACCCGCACCGTTGCAAAAGAGTCGGGTGAGGTGGTTAGCACAACGCTGAATGAGTTGATCGCCCATGCGGGTAACAGCGGTACGGCGGTGGGTCAAAAATCGAGTGAAATAGTGGAAACACTGAACCGGGAGCTGACGGAGGGTTTGCGTGAAGCGGTCTCTGCCCGTGGTGATGCGGTGTTGAAAGTGACGGCTCACCTCTCCCAGGCTGCGGCTGGGTTTCTTGAGGGATTTGCTGAAACGCTGGATGCCAAGGTGGCTAATCACCGCCACTCTAAAAGAGGCTAGTAGCTCACTATGCTTTGGGAAACCTTAAGCGCTGCCCGAGATCTGGGTCGACTACATGAGATTGCCTCGATTCTGATTCGCTATGGCTTTGGTGATGTGGTGCGGCGATTGGGTATGGCGGGTGTGTTGGAGAGTGCGGGTAAGGTATTGCACTGGAATAGAGCCTCTGAGCTGGCTCGGCTTGAGCCACCCGCTAGATTACGTCGCGCTCTGGAGGAGATGGGGCCAACTTTTACTAAGTTGGGCCAGATTCTCGCCACCCGGGTAGACCTGTTCTCCCCGGAGTGGATTGAGGAGTTTGAGAAACTTCAGGATCACGCGCCTACCGTCTCATTTGAAGTGATCTCTCAGCAACTGGAGAAGGACCTAGGTTGTGCGCCGCTAACACTCTTCAAAACAGTAGACCCTGAGCCATTGGCAGCGGCCTCTATAGCGCAGGTGCATCGGGCGCAACTGGAGGATGGCACCGAGGTGGTGATTAAGGTGCGCCGCCCCGGCATTCGTTCAGTAGTGGAGGCTGATCTGCGCCTGCTAGGCCGTGTGGCCGAGATTATTGAAACAGAAATTGCTGATTTTCGTCGCTATAAACCCCGTGAAGTGGTGCGCCAGTTCAAATTATCGCTGCGTCGAGAGCTGGATTTGGCAACTGAGTGCCGCAATGCGGAACGCATCGCCGATAACTTCTCACAGCACCCGGAAGTTGTTATTCCAAAGGTCTATTGGAAGTGGTGCAGTGAGCGCGTCAATGTGCAGCAGTATATCGATGGCTTCTCCGGACACGACCTTAAAGCGGTTGACGAGGCGGCTCTTGATCGAAAAATATTGGCACGGCAGGGTGCTCAGGCGGTACTGAAAATGGTACTGGAAGATGGCTTCTTTCATGCGGATCCACACCCGGGAAACCTCTTTTATCTGCCAGAAAATCGTATTGCTTTTATCGATTTTGGCATGGTTGGCCGCCTCTCCGAGCATCGGCGGGATCAAGTCATAACACTTTTGCATGGGCTGGTAGAGCAAGATGCACAAGCGGTGGTTGAGGTGCTACTGGATTGGTCCTCTGATGTTGCGGTTGATACAGAGCGGCTGAGTTTGGACGTTGAAGGATTTGTTGATCAATACCACGGCGTACCGCTAAAAGATCTTAACCTGGTTACCCTGCTGAATGAGCTGACCAGTTTGCTGCGTGACTACGCACTTAGCCTGCCGCCAGATCTTACTTTACTGATTAAAGTTTTTGTGACCCTTGAAGGGGTGGGCCGACAGCTGGATCCTGAGTTTGATATGGTGGCAGTGGCAGCGCCCTTCTTGCACCGGGCCATGCTGGCGCGATATGCCCCCGAAGCTTTGGCAAAGAGAGGCTGGCGAGCGGTCGCTAGCACTGCGGATCTTTTAATTGGACTACCGCAAGATTTGCGGCAATTACTGCGCTCGGCACGTAGTGGCCGACTCCAGCTACATGTAGATGTTACCCGGCTTAAAACATTTGGTAATCAACTGGATCGTGCCGCCAGCCGTATTGCAGTGGGTAACGTGATTGCTGCGCTGATTATTGGCTCATCCATTGTAATGACTATAAAAGGCGGGCCAACCCTGTTGGGGTTGCCGCTATTTGGCCTGCTGGGTTTTGTCGGTGCGACGGTCGGTGCAATCTGGCTGCTGTTCTCAATCTGGCGCAGTGGTAAGCGTGAAAACTGACCCTTTCGAAGCCTGAATACCTCAACCTTCCGTAAAGCATATCAAAAATTAAGTCTTCTTTAAGTTTTCATAACGACACTGTTACCCATTATGAATCTTTAAATAATGAGTAATAAGCGGTGGCAGAGCACTCTACAACACAAATTAAAGTCTGGGATGGTTTGGTGCGTGGCTTTCATTGGCTGGTGTTGCTCAGCTTTGTAGCGGCTTACCTGACAAGTCAGTTTGGAATGCAGCAGACGCATATTCTAATTGGTTACCTGATTGCTCTGTTATTGGTTGTGCGCATCGCCTGGGGTTTTGTGGGTAGCCAGCATGCGCGTTTTGCCGATTTTATTGCAACACCTACTGAAGTTTGGCGCTATCTGAAAGCCAGTTTCAGAAATGATCCACCGCACTACCTTGGTCACAACCCGGCAGGGGGGTGGATGGTACTGGTACTGATGGGCGCGCTATTACTGATGGCGATAAGTGGCGTGATTCTTGTTGCGGTAATTGAATTTGAAGGGCCACTGCTTAGCTTGTTGTCGGGTATGAGTGATCAATGGGCGTATCGCTTTTCAGCATTACATGAGTGGGTGTTGGATCTGTTGTGGTTACTGATTGTGGGGCATCTGCTTGGTGTAGTGGTGGCCTCTATTCAGCATAAAGAGAATCTCCCGCATGCCATGGTCACGGGCTATAAAACGATAAATAAAGGTGAAGGAAAGCAATGAAAAAATATTTATTGATCTACTGCATACTGTTCGGTTGGGTCTGCTCAGCTCAAGCAGAGGAGCCGTTAGCCAACACGCCTCTGGATTTATCAATTAATGCGCAACCCTATCTACAGTTGGCTCAGTTGGATGTTGGTAATCAAAGCGAGTCTCAAGTGGCGGCAGGTGAAGATTCGGCTCCACTGTTTAAATCACGCGCTTTGACCTTGAATAAAACGCACAAATATCTGGGTTATGCCTCCATGGCGAGTGCCATCTTGACCGTTATATCACCCAAAACAACAGATGGTCCCCATGAACTTTTTGGTACTGCCGCCGCTGCATTGGGTGCAGCCGCTGTGGCCACAGGCTTCGCTTTTCATTATGAAGATATTAGCCTGGATGGTGGTTTTGATGACCCGGATAACCTACATATGATGCTGGGTGTTTTAGGTACCTTGGGTTATGCCGCAGCAGTCAGCAGCGGTGCAGATGGTGGCCATGCCGCTCCTGGTGCTCTAGGTGCGCTGGCGATGGCCATTGCCATTAAATTAACCTGGTAGAGGGAGGGCGAGATGAGCAAGCTAACACTGTTTATTATTGCGCTATTACTTTCACCCGTGGCCGCAGCCGTTACACCTATCGAACAGCGCATGGCGGATTATAACCCGGATGGTGATTTAATTTTTGATGCAAAACGTGGTGAAGCGCTATGGCATCAGCAACGTATGGTTGAAGGTAAGCAACGTGATTGCAATACCTGCCACGGTAAAGATCTGACGCAAGCAGGCAAACACGTCAAAACAGGAAAAGTGATTGAGCCGATGGCCTATTCAGCTAATAAAGAGCGCTTTACTAAGCTGAAAAAAGTTAAAAAGTGGTTTAAACGCAATTGTAAATGGACTTATGGACGCGAGTGCACCACACAGGAAAAGGGTGATCTGCTTAAATATTTATCTCAATACTAAGCGATCTTTGCGTGAGAGGGTGCACGGATGAAAAGGCTGAAATACAGCTGATTTTATCTCTTTTGTATGACGACCTTCTCGTGCAAAGGTCTCACTAACCGGATAATTCATGAGATATCCGTAAAACTTACAGAAAGGCTAAAAGATCATGATGAAAAAATGGACAGTATTGTTAATGGTGGCGGTGATTGGGCTGGGTATAAATAGCAGTGCTTTTGCGGAGGATGAAAGCTTCTTCGATTGGTTGTTTTCGCTGGAGCCACGTAATGAAGTCAAGCCGATGCATAACGAGTTGTATAACGAAGAGTGCAGCGATTGTCACTTCCCCTACCAAGCGGGATTGTTGCCGGAGGCATCATGGTACAAGCTGTTTGAGCCAGCCGCGCTAGAGGATCATTTTGGTGACAATGCCGAGCTGGATGATGAGACGAGGCTTGAGCTGTTAACGGCTTTGATTGCAGATTCAGCCGACAAGTCTCACTACAAACGATCTAAAAAAATCATCGCTTCACTGGGTGAAAGTGAAGCGCCACTGCGTATTACCGATGTCCCTTACATCAAGCGTAAACACCATGATATTCCAGATGATCTTATCGCTGGCAATGAGAAAGTGAAGTCGCTAAGCTTCTGTGATGCTTGTCATCAAAAAGCCGATGAGGGAATCTATGATGATGATACGGTGGCTATTCCTGGGCATGGCAACTGGACCTGGTAGCCTGAATTGACAAAATGCTCTGTGATATTTGGATGCTGAAATAATGCGAATACTGTTGGTTGAAGATGACCCGCAACTGGGTGATGGTGTCCGTGTTGGCCTGCAACAGGCGGGTTATGCTGTCGATTGGCTGCGTGATGGCTTGAGTGCACTGCATAGCCTGCAAGTGGATCACTTCGATTTAATGGTGCTTGATTTGGGCTTGCCACAGATGAGTGGTATGGCTGTGCTGGAAAAAATTCGCGCTTTGGGTCACTCGATTCCAGTGCTGATTTTGACCGCTCGAGATACCGTCACAGACCGTGTTGGTGGATTGGATAGTGGTGCGGATGACTACATGGTAAAACCGTTTGACCTAGACGAATTGTGTGCGCGGATAAGAGCCCTAATACGTCGCCATAAAGGTCGTTCCTCACCATCGATCAAATACCGTGACATTGTGCTAGACCCCATGGCTTATCGCCTTGAAAAAGCGGGTAAAGAGGTTAGCCTCTCAACACGGGAATTTAAAATTCTACAAATTCTATTGGAGAACAGTGGCCGAGTTCTCTCCCGCGAACGTATCGAAGAGAGCCTGTTTGGCTGGGGTGACTCCCTTGAGAGCAATGCCACTGAGGTTCACATTCACCATCTGCGCAAAAAATTAGGTAAAGCACTGATTGTGACTATTCGTGGTGTGGGTTACATGATCCCAAAAGCAGAGTAATTAAGTTGCACTCCATCTATCGTAATTTACTGCTCTTACTGTTGGGATCTGTACTCATCACCTGGTTGGTTGCCAGCCTGTTTATCTACTACAGTACACAGCATGAAGTGGAAGAGGTGTACGATGCTCAGTTAGCACAAAATGCCAAACTGCTGACCTCACTGCTGAGGTATAAGGTGGAAGAGGGTAAACAGCTGCCCGTCGATACCGAAGAGTTTTTACCCGACACCCACAAATACGAATCCAAAATATCTTTTATTGTCTACCACCCGGATGGTCGGGTAATGGCGCGCTCATCGTCGGCTCCGATATTGCCGGTAGCGGCATCATTTAACGGCTTCAAACAGATGCAGGTCGATGGAGTCACCTGGTACACCTATAGCCTTCACGACCCCCAAACAGGTCTGCTTATTCAAACCGCACAACGCTACGATGTTCGCCAGGAGTTGATTCTCTACATCAGCTACAGCGTATCCGGTGTTATGTTGATCTCGCTGCCACTTATCGCCATTTTGATCTGGATCAGCATTGGCCGGGGCTTGCGCCCACTGGTTAAGCTGGCAGACCACATATCTGACCGTTCAATCTATCAACTGGAAGCGATCCCGCTTCGAGGGGTGCCCAGTGAGACACGCCCCATGGTCGAGGCGCTCAATGCGCTTTTTGACCGTCTCGATCAGGCTTTTGAAAAAGAGCGTCGTTTTACCGCCGATGCGGCACATGAGCTGCGCACACCTTTAGCGGGTATAAAAACCCAGGCACAAGTGGCACTGCGATCAACAAAGACCGCTCAGCGACAAAAAGCGATAACGCAGGTCATTACCGGGGTCGAGCGCACCACTAAACTGGTTAATCAACTGCTGGTATTGGCGAGAGTCGATGCAGAGCAGCAGCTTGAAAAAGCCGAGTTCGACCTGAAGCCGCTGTGTGCCCATGTGATCAGTGAGCAAATTACTTCAGCGCTGGATAAGCAGGTAGAGGTCAGTCTGAGTGGTGAGTCGACGACCACACTCTGTGGTAATAGGGAGTTGATAGAGATTTTAATTACCAACCTGCTCAACAACGCCATCCGTTACACCCCAGAGGGTGGGCGTATCACCGTGCGTGTGGCGCATGACGCACGGGGCGCTACTCTCGATGTGAGTGACAGTGGGCCAGGTATTCCCGAAGCACTAAAAAAAGAGGTGTTTGACCGTTTTAAACGGGGAGAACACCAGCAGATAGCAGGCAGTGGGCTGGGCTTATCGATTGTATTGAGAATTGCAGAACTACATCAGGCCACTATTCAACTGGGCTGCGGGCTGGGTAGTCGCGGACTAGGCATTACTGTTTTCTTTAAAACCTGCGACGCATCACTTTCTGTCTGAATATTTCATGAATTATCCGGGCTTGGTACGCGTTATCGGGGATTATGTGGATTTGTCTCCACGGGGTGGTTAACATATGGCATCGTTTGCCAACGGCGGCGTTGGGTAGTGACTTGTTTTTTATCTTATAAGGATGGTTAAGGGTAGATTATGGCAAAAAATAATAAGAATGTCCGTAAAGCAGTTTTCCCGGTGGCGGGTATGGGTACACGTTTTCTTCCCGCAACCAAAGCTAACCCGAAAGAGATGCTGACGGTGGTGGATAAGCCATTGATTCAATATGCAGTTGAAGAGGCGGTAGCCGCTGGCATTCAACAGCTTATTTTTGTTACCAGTAGTAGCAAACGCTCTATCGAGGATCATTTTGATAAAAATTACGAATTAGAGGCGGAGCTGGAACGCAAGGGGAAAACTGCACTGCTCGAGTTGGTGCGAAACATTCTTCCAGAGGGTGTCTCCTGCGTCTATATTCGCCAGGCCGAAGCGTTGGGTCTGGGGCATGCGGTGTTGTGTGCTAAAGATGTGGTTGGCAACGAGCCTTTCGCGGTTATTCTTGCGGATGATCTGATTGATGGCGAAGATGCCGGGGCGTTGGCACAAATGGTTGAGGTTTATGATTATCGGCACTCCTCGGTACTGGGTGTGGAGTATGTGCCCAAGGAGGAGACCTCCAAATACGGTATTGTCGATATAAAAGATCAGGGTGAACGTGTGGGACATGTCACGGCGATTGTAGAGAAGCCAAAGCCGGAAGAGGCCCCCTCGAATCTTGCTGTTGTCGGGCGCTATATTCTCACCCCCAGAATATTCGAACTACTTGAATCAACCCCCAAGGGTGCCGGTGGCGAATATCAACTCACCGATGCCATCGCGAGCTTGATGGATGAGCAGCAGGTGTTGACCTACACCTTCCGGGGGCCTCGCTATGATTGTGGTAGCAAACTGGGTTACCTTAAAGCATCTGTTGAACTGGGAATCAAGCATGCCGAGTTGAAAGATGATTTTCTTGAATACCTGCAATCTTACTGTCTGCCACCATCCAGCAAGAAAAAAGAGAAATAGTCAGTTAGTCGAGACCTTTGCACCCTCTTCTGCAAAGGTTTCTAGTTGATTGTTACTGTGAGCACTCACTGCTTTTGTTGTCGCATAAGGACTCTTTTTAGCGCCTCTTCGGTCAGTGGTTTGTGGAACAGGTAGCCTTGCACTTTATCGCAGCCGTGCTCCTTTAAAAATTGCAATTGGGTTGGGTTTTCTACCCCTTCTGCAATCACCTCAAGGGAGAGGTCTTTTGCCATGGCGATAATGGCGGAAGCGAGCCGGGTAGTGTTGTTATCAACCCCGATGTTACGAACAAAGGAGTGGTCGAGCTTGAGTACATCAATGGGAAACCTTTGCAAACAGGTGAGAGAGGAGTAGCCGGTTCCGAAGTCATCCAGAAAAATGCGCACTCCCAGTTTTTTCAGGCACTCCAGTGTGGCAACTGAGTTATCCATATCATGCATCATACTGCTTTCAGTGATTTCAAGATTAAGCTGTTGCGGTTTAAGGCCTGTTTCATTCAATATCCGTTCAATGGTCGATAGCAGCTCTTTCTCCCTGAATTGACGGGCAGAGAGGTTGACCGAAACGGCGAGTCCGCTGATGTCATCAACTTGCCATTGTGAGATCTGTTGACAGGTTTGGCGCAGTACCCATTCACCAATGGGAATAATGAGGCCACTCTCTTCTGCGATGGGAATAAATTGCTCGGGAGAAATGTGGCCATTAGCACTGTTATTCCAACGCAACAAGGCCTCCATGGAGGTGATGGCGCGACTGTGCAGATCGATGATCGGTTGGTAACGAATGGTGAGCTCATGGTTGCCGAGGGCTTTGCGTAATTCTGATTCGAGGCTGGCCCGTTGTTTGAGTTTTGTCGCCATCTCTGCTTGAAACGGCTCTATCCTGTTGCGGCCACTCCTTTTGGCATGGTACATCGCCGTATCCGCATTTTTTATCAAGGCATCAGGCGTGGTGCCATCTTCTGGGTAGCAGGCAAGGCCGATGCTGGCACCCAGGTAGGCCTCCTGTCCGTGGATCATAAAAGGGGATTTAAACAGGTTTAATAATTTTTCAGCCACTCCCATGGCGGCTTTTTTGTTGATACCGTCATTGAGTAAAATGGTGAACTCGTCACCGGCATAACGTGAAACCGTATCACCTTCACGCAGCTCGCCGCGAAATAACATGCTGATCTCTTGTAGGCACTCATCCCCCGCTTGATGTCCAAAGGTGTCATTGAGACGTTTGAAATAATCGAGGTCAATGAACATAACGGTGAGCTGGGCATCATGCCGACGTGCTCGCGTTATCGCCTGACCTAGGCGATCTTTAAACAGCTGTCGATTCGGCAGCTCGGTCAGTGGGTCGTGGTAGGCGTGATAACTGAGTTTATCCTGCTGTTTTTTTATCTCGGTAATGTCATAAAATACTGCGGTGTATTGGGTGATATTATGATGACTGTCACGAATTGATGAGATGCTCAGTCGCTCCGGAAATATCTCACCATTTTTTCGTCTACTCCAAATCTCCCCCTGCCAAAAACCCACCGTTAGCAGTTCATGGCGCATGGCTTCATAAAACGCTTTTGTCTGCTGTTTGGTCTGTAGCAGGCGAGACTCTTTACCGATCACTTCATCGGCACGGTAACCGGTGATTCGGCTAAATGCTGGATTAACCGACTGGATAATACCTTGAGCATCGGTGACCAGAATGCCCTCAATGGCGGCCTCAAAAACATGGGCCGCCAGGCGCAAATTTCGCTCTGTTGAGAGTTGCTCGGTAATGTTGCGCGAAATAAAAGTGTAGCCAATCATCTGCTGGCTTTCAATAATCGGTGTGATACGCGTCTCTAAATGTTGCAACGTGTCATCTGCTCGAATTTGATGGGTAAAGGTATAAAAACCTTTCGAGTTGATGAGCTGTTTTGTTTTATCAAGGTTCTGCTCATTGAAAGCATCGCACTTGAGCAGCTCCGTTACCCGCCGGTGGCTGTGGTTAGCTTGTTGCAAGCCAAATGTCTGTTCTGCCCCTTTATTGAGGTAGGAGATGTTGAAGTGTTTATCGGTGGCAATAATAGCTAGGCCCAGCGGAGATTGAAGCAGGTTTTCCAGTTGTGTCTTGCTGGTTTGAGACGCTAGCTGAGCTTGGTGCAGCGTGTCATCCTGCTCGCTCAGCGCCTCTTTTAGGAGGTCAATATAACTCCCTCCCAGGCTACGGATAATATCTTCCTGAATTAACACACCGGAAACTTGATCCTTCTCATCAACGATAATTAGGCGCCTTATTTTACGCTGATTCATGATGGAAATCGCATCAATCGTACCCATATCTTTGCGGATGGTGGTGACGGGGGATGTCATTACATCGGCCATTGTCAGGTGCTTAATGCCGACCTGTCGAATGATCAGCGAGGCCATATCTCTCTCAGTAAGAATGCCAACCGGCTTCTCATCTTCAATGGCAATGGCGCAACCAGAGGTGAAGCAACTCATAAGGTCAACAACCTCATGCACAGAGCAGAGAGGGCTCACAGTGAGCATCCGCTTAGTCATGACACTATCCACTGTGCCCATGTTAATCGCGTGCTCTTTGCTAAAGTGAGCGATGATATCTGTCTGGGTGAGAATGCCACAGAGTTCACCACCCTCTGTAGTGATCACAAGGTGACGTATGCGGTTTGTGGTGAGCAGTGTGCTGGCATCAAATGCATTAATATTTTCAGTTGCGGTAACGAGTGGCGCACTCATTAACTCGCGGATAGTGGTGTTATGAAAATCAAGCTGGCTGTTGAATGTTCTAACGATATCCGCTTCGGTGTAGATTCCGACTGGGCGCTGGTTTTCGGTGATAATCAGGCTGCTGATCTGTTGGTTGCGCATCAGTTTGATGCAGTCATGGAGGGTGGTGTGTAGATTAACACTCAAGGGTGTTGGGTTAAAAATACCTTTTATTGTGCTATCCATCTGTCTGATTACACCTCGGTTGATAAGCCAAAAGGCTCTCCCTATCCGATATAATCTATTGGCTTTGTCGGGTTATTACAATTGTTTTCTTCTGGTTAAGCGACGCTTGCTTACTTTTTCGTAACGGGTATTTACCTCCATGGGCGGTCGTTGCAGCGGGCAATACTCGGCTATTGCAATAAATATATTGGGGAAGGTGTTGACAGTCTGGGTCAACACGGTATGATACGCGCCATCGAATGCGGGAATAGCTCAGTTGGTAGAGCACGACCTTGCCAAGGTCGGGGTCGCGAGTTCGAATCTCGTTTCCCGCTCCAAGTTTTGAAAGCGCCACTCTGATGATGATCAGGTGGCGCTTTTTTATTGCGGTTGAAAAAGGTTACGGATGCGTCGAACCATCCTCTTCCAGTGTGCGAATCGCTTTGCCGGCGTAGTTGATATCTTCACAGCGTTGGGTGAAAAAGCTTTCAGGGGGCTTGCTCATGGCATCCACATAGCAGGCCGTGACACCGCTGGAGACAGATATATTAAAAATATAATAAGATTCTTTGGGGGAAAATTCTAGATCGGCAAGTACAGCTGCACAATACCCATTAAAATTAATATTTTCACCAAATTTATTGTGTAGAGCATCGCTGATTGCATATGCAAGTTTTTGATGGGGGCCGAATGGAATATGGCTATTTTTTTGTACATCCTCCATTGCTGGGATGCGTTCATCACCTTTTGCGATGGGTCGAGCGTAGCCCATAATATCTGGTCTCCCCCCACGCTTCGAACACTCTTTTTCGATAATTACCTCCACACTGATACCTTCATTTTTTTGAAGTAGAGCTGATTGAATAAATTGAACCCCCTCAATAATAGGTTTAGTACCATAAGTGCGCGAATCATTGGCAAGTACACCGGCGCAAGTTGCGGCAATGGCTGATGTCTGGTTGGTGCCTCCAAGAGCACCAATTTGGTTGCACCAGATACGCGAGTCCGGCCAGCTCATACAGATATGCACCTGTTCAACCCAGTCGGCAATAGGGCGCTCTGGCAGGCGACCGGTGGCATTTAACATTGCCACCTGCATATAGCTGAGCTTGCCGACAAAGTCATCCATCATCGAGTAGCCGTGGTTATAGACCGCCTCACCTACCTTCCAGCCACCAATACCGCTGCGCATAACACCACGGTTGTTATCCCAAAGTGTTGTATCGTTTGGCCGGCGATTATCTGTTTTGGTATTCAATGATATAGTCCTTATCCTCTGGGAATGGCATGGCTGAAATGGGTTTACTGGCAAATTCAACGGCATGGGCTAGTAGCCCCGGGGCGCAAAAAATTTGAAAAAGGCCGGCCCCGGCGCGGGGTGCAAAACCCAGATCGGTTAATACCGCTGCCGCGACACCTGGGGTAAGCCATCCCACATTGGCTGGGGTGATGGCATCTGCAAAGGTGCAAGCCCATTTTAAAGTATCGCCTGCTCCCTCAAGGGTTAGCAGCTGCTTGGCTATCTTGGTGGGCATCGGATCGATGCCGTTGTAGCGGCTGCCAAATCCCGGGGCAATCTGCCAGTCGCCTTCGGTTGCAGCTGGACGCTGGCTGATTAACTTTTCCGCAACCTCATAAGCTGGGGTGCGGCGGTTTTTGCGTAAAAAGCGCATCGCAGGTTCGACACCCGCCCCACCCAGGTGTTGTCCACCCATAATGGTTAAACTGATCGGCAGCAGGTGGCTGGTATCCGTTTTACCCACCCCAGCCACCATGGCGGCACGGGTGGCGGGGTGGCGAGGCCCGGGGTTGATCAACGCAATCATCAACTGTTCAAGGATCTCCGATTCGGCGGCCGTGGGCAGCTCGCTGCGAAACAGTAGATAGAACACATCCACAAAACGTCGTTTGCTCATCAACTCCATTAAGTTATAGCCGTGGCAGTAGCTCTTTTCAGTTAGGTAGGGGTTCTCTTTGGTTGGGGTTTCGAGGCATATTTTTGTGGTAACCTGTTGCGCAAATGTACCCTCACGACGCTGCTCCTTACTCGGGTTTTCTCTCATATTTTAATGTCCAGTTGCTGGTGGTCTTTAATGCTTGCTATTTGAAGGTGTAGCTTAGCTCTACATAGAGGCTGCGCCCCTCCTGAGGGTAGTCATTGGCAACTCCCGCAGAGCCAGCGATGGGGTTATAGGGGGAGGGCTCGCGTATATCGTTATTGAGGGCGTTGCGAATACTGGCGGCAATCTCCAGAGGCTGTTTGAATAGATAGTTGCAGCGTGCGGTAAAATCAATCGCCATATAGTCATCGATGGGCGCACGTCCATCACTCAATGCCCGTTGACGACCGGCCACCCAGTTGGCCTGAGCGTTGAGGTTGCAGCGATCTGTTGTGCGCATACGCAGAGCCAGTGAGGCCTGATAACCCGGCGCATCAGCGACAGGCTCGGAACTTTCACGATCTTTGGAGCGCTGCCAAGAAAAATTTCCCAGCAGGGTTAGCTGCTTGGAGGCTATGTAGTTAAATTCCATCTCCATGCCGTAACCGCGCTGGTCATGGGCGTTTTGTGCAACACCGTCAGCACCGTAGGCAATTAGGTCACGCGCTTGGTATTGAAACAGATTCAGCGCCAAGTCTAGGTCGAAGGTGGGTTGGTAATCGAAGGCCAGCTCCAGCATATCCAACACCTCCGGGGTTAAATCTGGGTTACCTATGGTTGCGGGGTTATTGACATAATAGAGTTCACCAAAACCAGGGGCCCGAAAGGCACGGCCATAGAGTAGTTTGCTAGTAAGGTTGTAACGGGTGGCCCACACCAGTGCTATCCGGGGGTTAGTGGTGCTACCAAAATCGGAGTAGTGATCGTAGCGAATTCCCGTAGTTAACTCCCAGTCGCGGGCAAATTTCCATTCATCTTGAAATGAAATATGGCGCACAGTGCGAGATGAGTTGGGTAAAAAAATGTTAGGAGTGCCAGTCACCGAAGTTAAGGTGCCAGTAACTGGGGTGGGGTCGTTTTCATTATTATTCAGAGTTGTACCATCAAGTACACCAGGACCAAAGTTTTTGTTCTCCCAAACCGATACCCTTTCATGTTTGACTCCAAAGGCGAAACGAATTAGATGGTTGCGCTGACCATGATAGCTAAAAGCGCTCTCAAAACTGCTGTGATCCAACTTTCCGCCAGGGTTGCCACGCATGCCGTCAATGAAATTAGCGTAACCACCAAAGACAGAGCCGGGAATAAAAATATTACCTTGAGAATCCATTGGTATTACACTACCCGGGGGATAGAGCCAGTAGTAGGAATTTTGTTCAAGCCGCCGATATGCTAGCGTAGTGCTTAGCTGCCAATCTTTTGTGAAGTTTTTGTCTTCATAATTAAGTTTACCGGTGTACATGTCATTGGTTTGGTAGCCGTTCGGGTCAAACACCTGAGTAACTCCGATACCTAGTCTACCATCGCGTTGATTCCAGCTGTTTAACCAGAGATTCCATCGCCCCTTTTTCAAGTTGAAAGAGGTGTTGTAGAGTTCATACTGGGTATTCATATTACCTGTATTACCAGAGAAATCGCTCTCTATGTAGCGATTATTATCGCTATCAGTGGTGCTATATTCGAAGCTGAAGGCACTTTTCCAGTCAGCGAATTCTCCGCCATGTTGCAGCCAGATATCCCGCTGGCCAAATGAGCCGGCCCGCGCCCCGGCAATACTGCCGCTAAGCTCATCGGCGCTCTTGGTGATGACATTGATCACCCCGGCAAAGGCATCGGCACCATGCACAGCCGAGCCAGGCCCACGAATAACTTCGATACGCGAAATATTGGCTACCGGTAGTTTAAATTGTGATGGGCGGCTACCACTGATGGGTTCATTAATGGGGTGACCATTGATCAGCACAACGACCTGGGGGTTAAAGTTGCTGTGGATGCCACGAATCGAGTAGATGGCACTTTGACTGTACTGGTCTCTGGATACATGCAGCCCCGGAACAAATTCCAATGCCTCATCCAGTGTTCTGGCTCCCAGCGCTTTGATCTCTCTGGCGGTGATGACGCTAGCCACCGAGGGTGCAAGGTGAATGGGTTTTGCGCTACCCGTCGCGATGCTGATCATCTCTTCATCTTGATACAGTAGTAGAAAATCTTCTGCATAGAGTTCTGAATTGTTTTCAGCTGTCGCCGTAAAGCTGGATAGAAACAGCAGTATAAATATATTTTTCTTTAGGCACGTCACTGCGCTTGCCCCCCCTTTTTTTTCATTTTTTCCCAAGAGCGTTCTGAATCCCTAATCCCTAGGCAGAAACACGTATGCTGCACAAGCTATTGATTACACAACAAAACAAAAAATAACCGCCGAACCTGCGGGTGCAACTAATATTTTTAGCTTCACTGTGAAACCAAACGCTTACCCATCATCTCGCGTTTCTACCTAGGGATTAGGGTGAATATCCCCAGCTGATGGTGAAATTACTCTTCAGCCTTTTCGAGATACTTTTCGAGTAAGCAAAGATGTTTTCACTCTGTGGTAGAGGGGTTGTGCTCTATCCAGACGTTTCTTGAATATAGCCCGAATAATCCATCAAATATACACAATCTCACTTCTCTGTTGATTTTAAAGGAAATATTCACCTTGTCGCTCGTAATTACTGATGCAGAACGCTGTTGGTGATTCTCCTGCAAGACCAAATCTCTACGTGATGTTTGTGCAAATCCGTGAGATATCCGTGATCGTAAAGTTTCAGCCACTTGTATCGAGCCTTTATATTAATTATTTAGTGTTAATCTGCATATTTTGTGAAAAATATGTTTTTGGGTATTGGTATTTAAGGTTGTGTGGCGGAGATTTTATAAGGTACACCGTTTTGTATGGCAGTCACCGGGATTAAGGGTTAACCTTGATTTTACGAGATATCTGCACATCAAAAAAGGTCATGAGTGATGAAAAAATTGAAGCACGAGGCTGAGCTGGTCAAGTTGGCAGTTGAGGCCGGTGTGAAGTATGGGGAGGCGCGTGGTGCGGTTATTTTTGAGCCGACGGACTCCTTGAATGATAAAATCCTCTATATATACCGTCTGCTTATTCATGACAAATTAATGGTTCCTCTACCGGAAGATCAGGTCTCCATCAAGTCGATGAAGCATAAGCTGGCACTGTGGCATTCGCGGCAGCTGCCCAAAGGTCACCCACTATTGAAGTAGCCGATGATAATTGTAAGGAGCAATCATGAAAGCGGGTGAGGTTAAAAAAGGTTCGGTATTTAAGGTTAATAATCGAACAATCATTGTAAAGCAGGTGCAGGTTCAATCGCCCTCCTCACGCAGTGGCAATACGCTTTACAAGCTGCGTGGTCGTGATGTGGTCAGCAAACAGAAGTTTGAGGCGAGCTATAAGGGTGACGAGGTGTTGCAGGATGTCGATTTGATGCGGCGTCAGGTGCAGTTTCTGTTTCGTGATGGTGACGGTTGTACTTTCATGGATACTGAAACCTACGAACAATATACCCTCTCTGATGAAGCCTTGGCAGATGAAATAAACTACTTGAGTGATGGCCTTGAGGGGATCTATGCGCTGATTGTTGACGATCTGTTAATGGGGGTTGAGCTACCCACTACGGTGGTTCTTGAGATTATAGAGACCTCGCCCAGCATCAAGGGTGCATCGGCATCTGCGCGCACCAAACCGGCGACTTTGAGTAGTGGGCTGGTGGTTCAGGTGCCGGAGTATATTAGCTCGGGTGAGGTGATTAAGGTGAATACGGAGAGTGGTGAATTTATTTCACGTGCTTAGCCTGAGAATATCTGGATGAGGTGCTGTTTGTATGTGGCTACAGAAAGAGATCCGTTTGCGATCAAGGCCAAGGGGGTTTCATTTGGTCACTAAAGAGTTGCTTGATGAGTTGCCGGAACTGGCTGGCATCTCGGTTGGGATGGCGAACCTGTTTATTCAACACACTTCCGCCTCACTGACCATTAACGAAAATGCCGATCCCACCGTTAGGCAGGATTTTGAAGCCTACTTTTGCCGCAGTGTACCTGAAAATGAGTCCTATTATCGCCATGTGGACGAGGGTGCGGATGACCTTCCGGCCCACTTGAAAGCGAGTATTTTGGGGTGCAGCTTGAATATTCCGATCAGTGCCGGACAACTTAAGTTGGGGCTTTGGCAGGGCATCTATCTTGGTGAGCATCGCAATCATGGCGGATCAAGACGCTTGTTGGTGACGTTGCATGGCGAGTAACCATAAAGCCTGCGCCAGACCTGTTCACTGGGGGGTGCTATTGCTGGGGCTACTCTGGTTTGTGCCGCTCCATGCTGAGAATAACCACTGCCTGCTATGGGAGCTGCAAGGGGAGTACAACACGCTCTATCTGCTGGGCTCTATTCACATGATGCGGACGGAGGATTATCCGTTGGATAGTTGTGTGGATGATGCTTACCAAAAAAGCGCCTCTCTGGTTGTTGAGTTGAATATCCAGTTGATTGACCCACAGGAAATATCACAAAAAATGCGCCAGCTTGGGCGGTTACCCGTGGGTGAGACGCTAACAGAGCAGTTGAGTAGTGAGACGTTAAAACGGTTGTCGCAATACTCAGCACTGCCGATGAATTACCAGCAGATGCGCCCCTGGTACCTCGCGCTCACCATAACACTGCAAAAAATCAGTGAGCTGGGGTATCGTGCTGATCTGGGGGTGGATAATTACCTTATTAGCAAAGCTCAGGGTGTCAAACCGGTTATCAGTCTGGAGACTCTCGACCAACAGCTTGCGGTTTTAGCGGGCGATAATAGAGAAGAGCAAGACTTATCACTGCGACTGACACTAGAGCAGATGTCAGAAATGGCCGGTGATATGAATGAAATGAACAGCGCATGGCACCAAGGTGATGCTGCTGTCATCTATCGCCTGATGGAGGCCCCCAAGCAACACTATCCACAATTAGCGGCGCCGTTTGATCGCCTGGTGATTCAGCGCAACCGGCAGATGGCGGATAAAATCGCCGCATTACTGGAAGAGGCCGATGCTTACCTGGTGGTAATAGGTGCGGGGCACCTCGGGGGAGAGCAGGGTGTTATTGCGCTGTTGGAAAAAAGGGGATTCACCTTGATACAACAACCCAAGCTTGGGCGGTCAATGTTCTATTGAGGTGCTATGTTCTCCATCAAACGGTGCGGGTGATGGTGGTGCGGGTATCGCTTCAATACGCCAATTCTGCCTAGCCCATTGCCAGATTTCTGAAAGTGAATCTTGTCGAAGTGCGGCGGGTGGTGCCTGGCCTAGAAATAGCAGTGCATACCATAGATGGGGTGCCGGGTTGTCGGTATCCAGTGGCTTGGCAAAGGTTTGTTTGCTCAGTTTTTCTCCGGTGCGGTGAGTTACTAGCGGTAGATGGCAGTAGTCAGGTGTTGTCACTTTTAGCTTCTGTTGCAGGTAAATTTGTCGTGCTGTTACGGCGAGAAGATCGCCGCCTCGCACCACTTCGGTAACACCCAGTGCCGCATCATCAACCACCACCGCCAGCTGGTAGGCAAACAAGCCGTCTGCCCTTTTAATAACAAAATCACCGACCTCTCTGGTAATGTTTTGTTGCTGTAACCCTTGGAGACGATCATTAAATTGAAGGGTCGGCGTGTCACTCAATGTACGCAGCCGAATGGCGTGTGGCAGGCTGTTATTCTCTTGATGGCGGCAGTGCCCAGGATAGATAGGTGAGGCTGATAGCGATTTGCGTGTGCAGTGGCATGGGAAGGTTAACCCTTGTTTTTGTAGCTGCTCCAGTGCTGCATGATAGGCGGGGTGGCGTTGGCTTTGATAGATAACCTCTCCATGCCAGGCAAAGCCAAAAGCATCGAGGCAGCGGAGTATCGCATCAGCGGCACCGGGTATCTCTCTTGGCGGATCCAGATCTTCGATGCGCAGGTGCCACTCACCCTTTTGCGTTATGGCCGCTAAATAGCTGCCAACAGCGGCGACGAGTGATCCAAAATGGAGTGGCCCGGTGGGTGAGGGGGCAAACCGCCCCCGGTAGGGTGGATTCATTGTTGCTTTGCTGTTTGACACTTCATTTTCACATAATACACTGAGTCTCTCCACGAGTGGAGAGTCGAAACAAATATAGACTCACTCTAATTCGCATTGTACTATTCCACTTGCAAAGAATAATCTATTGTAACTACTCGGCGTATTTAGATTTTGTTTTAAGAAGCGTCGAAGCAAAAGGTGAATGCTCTGAGTGGTTATACTCTCTCAACCCTAGAGGATAATAGCGTGACTGTATTAGTAACTAAGCAAGCTCCTGATTTTTGTGCCCCCGCAGTTCTGGCTGACGGTACCATCGTGGATAATTTTAAACTCTCCGATCTGCGTGGAAAATATGTTGTTCTGTTCTTCTATCCACTGGATTTCACCTTTGTTTGCCCGTCTGAAATTTTGGCGCACGACCACCGTGTTGATGCCCTGAAAGAGCGTGGTGTTGAGGTGGTTGGTGTCTCAATCGACTCTCAGTTTTCCCATTATGCATGGCGTAATACGGCGGTTGATAAGGGTGGCATCGGCCCTATCAAATTTCCACTGGTGGCTGATATTGACCACTCAATTGTTAAGGCATACGGTGTTGAGCACCCTGAAGCCTCTGTGGCACTGCGCGGTTCGTTCTTGATCGATAAAGAGGGTGTGGTGCAGTCTCAAATCGTTAACAATTTGCCGCTTGGGCGTAATGTTGATGAGATGGTACGTTTGGTTGATGCACTTCAATTCTCTGAAGAGCACGGTGAAGTTTGTCCGGCCGGCTGGAACAAGGGTGATGAGGGAATGAAGCCGGATGCAGATGGCGTTGCTTCATATCTGGAGAAGCACGCTTCTGATTTGTAAAACTATCTACCCATATCTGTAGGCGCAAGCTTCAGCTTGCGGTGGATAGCACATTGCTATTTTCGCCATCTAAAGATGGCTCCTACAATATTATGGTTACTTGCCATGGGTGGCGTATTATATTTGTGTTATCCACAGGCAAAAAAAAGCCTATAGAGAGATCTATAGGCTTTTTTGTATTTGGCTCCCTGAGCTGGGCTCGAACCAGCGACAAACGGATTAACAGTCCGCTACTCTACCAACTGAGTTATCAGGGAATGGTAATAGGTAAAACTAAAAAACCTGGCATCACTTCCAGGTGTTTGAATATGGCTCCCTGAGCTGGGCTCGAACCAGCGACAAACGGATTAACAGTCCGCTACTCTACCAACTGAGTTATCAGGGAATAATTATCTACTCGATAAGATGTGCGTATAGTACAGAAACACCCCAAGTGGGTCAATACTAAAAATGATATTTATTTGGCGGTCAAAATCACTCGCAAAGCGCTGATTTAATACGCATAATTGCCTTTTCAAGGTTCTCCATGCTGGTGGCAAAAGAGAGTCTCATATAGCCGGGAGATCCAAAGGCTGAGCCAGGTACCAGTGCAATGCCCGCTTTGGTCAGGAAAAACTCTGCCAATTCGACATCATTGCTGATGTTATCCATTCGATCAATCACTCCCTGCATGCAAGGAAAAGAGTAAAATGCACCTTGTGACGGGAGGCACTCAACACCATCGATGCTATTTAAGGCCGCCACAATATAGTGATGACGCATTTTAAATGCTGTCAGCATCACATCAATACACTCACCGCCGCCGTTGAGTGCCGTGGTGGCGGCAACTTGCGAGATGGAGGTGGGGTTGGATGTGCTTTGTGACTGGATCTTTTTCATCGCCTTGATTAAGGGGGCTGGCCCTGCCGCATAACCGATACGCCAGCCTGTCATGGAGTAGGCTTTTGAGACTCCATTTAAGACCACCGTGCGATCATACAGTGCCGGACAAGCCATCAAGATATTACAGAACGGCTGATCGCCTAAAATGATATGTTCATACATGTCATCACTGGCAATGATGATGTTGGGGTATTTTTTGAGTACAGCAGCTAATGCAGCCAACTCGGCTTGACTGTAACAGGTACCACTCGGGTTGGAGGGGCTGTTGATCACCACGAGGCGTGTTTTATCTGTAATGGCCGCCTCAAGCATTTCTGCCGACATCTTGAACTGTTCATGCAGCGAGGTCTCAACAACTACCGGCGTGGCGTCGGCCAAAAGCACCATGTCTGGGTATGAGACCCAGTAGGGGGCGGGGATGATAACTTCATCTCCCTCATCCAGCATCGCCTGGGCAAGGTTGAAAAAACTCTGCTTGCCACCGCAAGAGACCAGCACCTGGTCTGCTTGGTAGCTCAGTTGATTATCGCGTTGCAGCTTATCAATGATCGCCTGCTTGAGTTCTGCGGTGCCGTCAACTGCGGTATACTTGGTGAATCCACTGTTGATTGCTTCGATAGCCGCCTGCTTTATATGCTCGGGCGTATCAAAATCGGGTTCGCCAGCACCCAGCCCGATAATATCTTTCCCAGCGGCTTTGAGTTCATTGGCCCGGGCAGTAACGAGGAGAGTAGGGGATGGTTTTATACGCTGGACGCGCTTTGAAAGATGTATGTTCAAGTGAAAGCCTTTTAGTCCACAAATCAGATACAGTAACGGTATACTACTGTATTCACGCGAATTTCAGAATCACTTTATGAGCAAACCCTTCAAATTAAATTCAGAATTCAAACCATCCGGAGACCAACCCTCGGCGATTGCAACATTAGTCGAGGGGCTAAAAGCCGGCGAGGCCGGAATGACCCTGCTGGGGGTTACCGGCTCGGGTAAAACATTTACCATTGCCAACGTCATTTCAGAATTGCAACGGCCCGCCCTGATCATGGCACCCAATAAAACATTGGCTGCTCAGCTCTATGCTGAAATACGCGAGTTTTTCCCCGAAAATGCGGTTGAATATTTTGTCTCCTACTATGACTACTACCAGCCAGAAGCCTATGTGCCCAGTACCGATACCTTCATAGAGAAGGATGCCTCAATTAATGAGCATATAGAGCAGATGCGCCTCTCGGCCACCAAGGCGATGCTTGAGCGTAAAGACACCATCATCGTCGCGACGGTTTCAGCAATTTATGGCTTGGGTGACCCTAACGCCTATTTGAAGATGATGTTGCACCTCTCTACAGGGGAGATGGTTGACCAACGGGCCGTACTGGCGCGCTTAGCGGAGCTGCAATACACCCGCAATGATACCGACTTCCACCGGGGTGTTTTTCGGGTGCGGGGTGAGGTGATCGACATCTTCCCGGCAGATGAGGAGAAGCGGGCACTGAGAATTGAGCTGTTTGATGATGAGGTGGAGTCACTGGCATGGTTTGACCCACTGACCGGTGAAGTGTTGCAGCGAGTACCTCGCGCCACGGTCTACCCTAGTACCCACTACGTGACACCACGCCAAACGATTTTGGATGCCCTCGAACATATTAAAGCTGAGTTAAAAGAGCGCCTTAAACAGTTACGCAGCCTTGATAAATTGGTGGAAGCGCAGCGTATTGAGCAGCGGGTTAACTACGATATTGAGATGATGCTGGAGCTGGGCTACTGCTCGGGCATCGAAAACTATTCACGTTACCTCTCGGGCCGTACACCGGGTGATGCACCGCCAACACTGTTTGATTATCTGCCCGATGATGCGCTGCTTATTATAGATGAAAGTCACGTCACAGTGCCGCAAATTGGCGGAATGTACAAAGGGGATCGAGCCAGAAAAGTGAACCTTGTCGAGTACGGTTTTAGGCTCCCCTCCGCGCTGGATAATCGCCCCATGAAGTTTGAGGAGTTTGAGCAGCGCTCACCACAAACAATCTATGTTTCGGCAACACCGGCAGAGTATGAGATGGAACACTCGGGTGAAGTGGCTGAGCAAGTGGTACGCCCCACTGGGCTGATTGACCCAGAAATTGAAGTTCGCCCGGTGGGTACTCAGGTGGACGACCTGCTTTCAGAGGCTAACAAGCGTATTGCGCTGGGTGAGCGGGTGCTGGTCACCACGCTGACCAAGCGAATGGCCGAGGATTTGAGTGATTACCTGAACGAACATGGGATAAAAGTCCGCTACCTGCACTCAGATATCGATACCGTTGAGCGAGTGGAAATTTTACGGGATTTACGGCTGGGCGTATTTGATGTACTGGTGGGTATTAACCTGCTACGCGAGGGGTTAGATATTCCCGAAGTTTCACTGGTGGCGATTCTCGATGCAGACAAAGAGGGCTTTTTACGCTCCAAACGCTCGCTGATTCAGACCATTGGCCGCGCTGCACGTAACCTGAATGGCCGCGCTATTTTATATGCCGATAAAATCACCAAATCTATGCGTATCGCGATGGATGAAACCGAACGGCGCAGAGAAAAGCAGATCGCTCACAACCAAGCCAATAACATCACACCACAAGGCATTAAAAAAGCGATACTTGATGTTATGCAAGGCGGGCGACCTGGCGGAGTGACCAGCGCAAAGGAGTACGCACATGTAGCCGATGAGGCGGCGATCTATGCAAAAATGACTCCTAGCCAACTCGAAAAAGAGATCAAAAAAATGGAAGATACCATGTACCTTCACGCCCGCAACCTGGAGTTTGAACAGGCGAGTGTGGTGCGAGACCAAATCCATCACCTTAAAGAGCGGGCACTGCTCTCTATCAGCTAGCGATGTTGGCCAACCTAAAAGCGACCCATAAAACGCCTGCGTGATCTGTGCGAAAATTTATGAAATATCTGGATTAGGGGGATCAATGCTGATGGTTTTATAGCGCTCAAAGTGAAG
Source organism: Gammaproteobacteria bacterium (assembly GCA_021647245.1). NCBI lineage: Bacteria > Pseudomonadati > Pseudomonadota > Gammaproteobacteria > Gammaproteobacteria bacterium. The sequence goes on along the minus strand of JAKIVC010000022.1, from coordinate 28,878 downwards.
CGTTTCAGACCAGTAATCTGCCGGCAGGCCCGCCTTTAGTTTGAGCTGAGCAAGAAACTGGCGTGGCTCTGGCAAGCTCTCCCACACCGAGGGAAGAAAGGTGGCGCGGAGGTTGCCTTCGTGCAGAATAAGCCCATCAATGCCTGGCTGTAGTCGACGTAATAGCTCGGCTTGATCTTTTACTGGCAATGGCTCTGGTGGGGTAAGCAGTGATATGTGGAGCTGTAGATCGCTCAACTCATCTGCCTGAACAGGGGGGAAGCGAGGGTCACGAAAAGCCGCTGCAAAGGCATTCTCTGCCACATCAATAGCCAGTGGTCGGTAGGCTTCAAGGGTGCCGATACAGCCCCGTAACATACCCTGCTTTTCCAGCGTCACAAAACTTGCCCCTCGCTGTTGAAGTGCTGCTGGGTAGTCGTCGAGCTTTACCGTAGCAGGCTGATGGCGCTGCAAACCACATGTGATGGACTCTCTGGCAAGGGAGAGTAGTTGTTGTTTTGCTTGGCCCTCTAGGGGCTGTTTATTGTAGGACATAAGCACCATACCCGACCACACGATCCTTTGTGCCAGCGGTATCTCCTGAGTTGCGTAGATCAAGGGTAGTTACGTGCAGGTGGTGTGCTTTAGCGGCATGTAATAGTCCGATTATGGGTGCTCTTCCACACGCTTGCCCTGCACCAACCCCTTCCGTGTTCAGCGTTTCAATTGCTTGGCTAGTGGCCAGGTCGAGCGCCTTTGCCTTCGAGTAGCTCAGGTAGTGACTCAGGTCGGAACTCACTACTATCAGTGTTTCATCACCTCCCCACAGCGGCTCTAAAACTTCACTCACCTCTTCAGCAGAGGCATCACCCACCACCAGCGGCAGCAGAGTGAACTGTTGCAGGGTGCGCTGTAAAAAAGGGAGCTGCACCTCCAGACTGTGCTCACGTTGGTGAGCCTGCTCCAGCGGCTTTAGCTGGGGAAGTTTTTGAACCAGTGAAAGATCTTTTTTACATAGCTCAACAGCACCCAATGGGGTGACAAAAGTATCCGCTTCACTGCACGCAAGCCCGTGGAATGCAACAGAGTGCGAGGGGCCTAGCAAGATCACGCGGCGAACAGTGTCGCGCAGAGGTTGCAGCGCATTATAGGCACTGGCGGCAATCGCACCGGAGTAGATGTAACCAGCATGGGGGACAATTAATGCCTTGGGTCGATAGCCTTGCACAGGGTTCTGGGCCAGAAGCTCATCCACCATCACTGCCAGTAGCTGCGGATCGTCAGGATAGAAGCTTCCGGCAACGGCCGGTTTTCTGCTCATTTTCATGCGATTACCCCTCGTCATTACAGCCCTGTTCTACACTTAAGTGTAGCAGTGTATAGCACCATTCTGGAGGTGATAATATGACAGCAATAGACAGTTATCAGGATGCGCTTGATCACCCGTGGCCGACGCGTTACTGGCACCCGCTGGCAGATGGTCGGGTGCAGTGCGACCTCTGTCCGCGCTTTTGTCAGTTAAAAGAGGGGCAGCGTGGATTCTGCTTTGTGCGGGCTAATGTGAATAATGCCATTGTATTGACCACGTATGGCCGCTCAAGTGGCTATTGCATTGACCCTGTTGAGAAAAAACCACTTAACCACTTTCTACCCGGCACCCCGGTACTCTCATTTGGTACGGCGGGTTGTAACTTGGCCTGTAAGTTTTGTCAAAACTGGGATATCAGCAACTCTCGGGCGGTTGATACCTTGGCAGATGCGGCTTCCCCTGAGTTGATTGCGCGGGCTGCGGTGGCGCTAAAGTGCCGCAGTGTTGCCTACACCTACAATGATCCGGTTATCTTTCATGAATATGCGATTGATGTTGCCCAGGCGTGTGCAGAGCAGGGGGTAAAGTCGATTGCTGTGAGTGCCGGTTATGTGTGTGCAGCACCCCGGGCTGAGTTTTATGACGCTATGGATGCGGTGAATATTGACCTAAAATCGATGCGCGAACCGTTCTACCATAAACTCACCGGAGGGCATTTGCAGGCGGTGCTGGAGACTATTCAATATATCAAGCATGAAACGGATGTCTGGTTGGAACTCACAACACTGTTGATTCCCGGCGAAAATGATTCAGCTCAGGAGCTACAGCAACTCAGCCAGTGGGTGGTGGAAAAGTTAGGGCCCGATGTACCGCTGCACTTTAGCGCCTTTCACCCTGACTTTAAGATGATGGACAAGCCATCAACACCCGCTGAAACCCTGCAGCGGGCACGGAAAATTGCGCTCGATAATGGCCTGCATTATGTCTATACCGGCAATCTACACGATAAAGCCGGAGAGAGTACCTATTGCCACCTCTGTGGTGAAATGTTGATTGGTCGGGATGGGTATCAACTCTCTGAGTGGAACCTGACTTCTCAGGGGCATTGTCGCTTCTGTGATACCCCTTGTGCTGGTTTGTTTGAAGCGCAACCAGGTGGTTGGGGAGCGCGACGGCAGGTGGTGGACCTGAAAAGCTTTGTAACGACGTCTGAAGGAGGTTGAACACTGAACTACGCAGTGCTCTCATGGTGTTGTTATGTGAGCGCGGTGTGATGATTTTACTGGCCAGTGGGGAGGCCACTATTCCAAACCGCAAGTTTTTAGAAGTTCTGCACTATCTGGGGTAAAATGACCGCTTTTCCAATATTGCTCAGGGTTACTCATGATAGAAAAGGCAAAGATAATTTATACATTGACGGATGAAGCGCCAGCACTGGCGACCTACTCATTTCTGCCTATTGTAAAGAGGTTTGCCAGCGCTGCCGGTGTGATTATTGAGACCCGCGACATCTCTTTGGCCGGAAGAATTATTGCCAATTTCCCTGACTATTTAACCGCAGAACAGCGCCAGGCTGATGCGCTTGCGGAGTTGGGCGAGCTGGCAAAAACGCCCGCTGCCAATATCATTAAGCTACCCAATATTAGTGCCTCGGTTCCACAGTTGATTTCAGCCATTAAGGAGTTACAGGGCCACGGCTATGCGCTGCCTGACTACCCGGCAACCCCACAAAATGACGCAGAGCAAGCGATTAAAGCGTGTTATGCCAAAGTATTGGGTAGTGCCGTCAACCCGGTGTTACGTGAAGGTAACTCGGATCGTCGCGCCCCGGCCTCGGTTAAAAATTTCGCCCAAAAACATCCCCACAGCATGGGTGAGTGGTCGGCTGACTCAAAGAGCCGCGTGGCCCATATGTCGAGTGGGGATTTTTATGGCTCAGAAAAATCCATAACAGTTGCCACAGCAGGTCATTTTACGATTGAGTTTATCGCGGAAGATGGCACGGTGCGTGAGCTCAAATCGAGCAGCCCACTACTGGCCGGAGAGATCATTGATTCGGCTGTCATGAGCCACCAGGCGTTAAGTGAGTTTTTGGCGGCATCCATTGCCGAGGCGAAAGCACAAGGCACTCTCTTCTCACTGCACATGAAAGCGACCATGATGAAGATCTCTGACCCGATTATTTTTGGTACAGCGGTGAGCGTATTCTTTAAAAGCGTGTTTGATAAACATGCCGGGATATTTGCTGAACTCGGTATCAACCCAAATAACGGCCTGGGTGATGTTTATAATAAAATTGAGTCACTTTCGGCTGATAAACAAGCGGAAATAAAAGCGGATATAAGCGCGGTAATGGCAGCAAGTGCAGATATCGCCATGGTGGACTCCGATAAGGGCATCACCAACCTGCATGTGCCCAGTGATGTGATTGTCGATGCCTCGATGCCCGCGATGATTCGCGCCTCCGGCATGATGTGGAACCGTGAAGGCAAACAGCAAGATACCCTGGCGGTGATCCCGGATCGCTGCTATGCCGGTATCTATCAGCAGACCATCGACTTCTGCAAGGCGCACGGTGCGTTTGATCCGGCCACCATGGGTAGCGTGCCCAATGTCGGCCTGATGGCGCAAAAGGCAGAGGAGTACGGCTCTCACGATAAAACCTTCCAGATGAGTGGCAGCGGAGAGGTACGCGTTGTTGACCAAGATGGCAAATTGTTGATGGAGCAGGCCGTTGAAGCGGGTGATATTTTTCGCATGTGCCAGGTGAAAGATGCACCGATTCAGGATTGGGTTAAGCTGGCGGTCAAGCGTGCCCGTGCCAGCCAGACCCCGGCTGTTTTCTGGCTGGATAATCAGCGCGCTCACGATGCAGAGATTATCAAAAAGGTAAATTGTTACCTGCCAGAGCACGATACCTGTGGTCTGGATATTCGTATTATGTCACCCGAAGAGGCGATCGACTTTACCTTGACGCGCATTAAACAGGGGCACGACACCATCTCGGTGACCGGCAATGTATTGCGCGACTATCTTACCGATCTATTTCCTATTTTGGAGCTGGGTACCTCGGCAAAAATGCTCTCGATTGTGCCGTTGATGAAGGGCGGGGGCCTGTTCGAAACCGGTGCCGGTGGTTCAGCACCCAAACATGTTCAACAGCTGTTAAATGAGAACCACCTGCGTTGGGATTCGCTGGGTGAATTTCTTGCACTCTCCGCCTCTTTCGAGCACCTGGCGGTATCCCATAAAAATACCAAAGCGCAGCGGTTATCCGATACGTTGGAGCAGGCCACAGAACGTTTTCTCGATAGCAACAAATCCCCCTCACGGAAAGTAGGTGAGCTGGATAATCGGGGTAGCCACTTTTATTTGGCGATGTACTGGGCTGAGGCACTGGCCGTTCAAGAGGAGGATACCGAGCTTCAAGTGCACTTTAAACCACTGGCAAAAGCACTGAGCGATCATCAGGAAAAGATTATTGCAGAACTCAATGCCGTACAAGGCCAGGGTGTGGATATTGGCGGTTATTTTCTGCCAGACAGCGAGATGGTTGCCACAGTCATGCGTCCCAGTGAGTGCCTGAATAGACTGATAACCGCAACATAGCCTCAGCTAAAACGTATACTCCAGGCCGCTGCGATAGTTGATGTCATACTTTTCAACGGTCAGTGGCGGCTTGTTGTCATATGCGGCATCCAACCCAATAACCAGATCAAGACTTTTGGCTATTTTGACTTTAATACCACTCTGTAGCAGCAGGCGATAATCAGTCGTATCGTCAAAACGGGGTTGAAAGTAGAGTGTGCCAAACAGGTGGCTTTGCGGGTTGAGGGTGTGGGAGATAATGCTGTAAAAATTACCACGCCAGTTACGATGCTCTCTTCTCTCATCTACTGACAGTGATGTATCGTCAATACGCTCCCGCTCATAAAATGCACCGACACCTAAAATGATGCGGTTGTCTGTTTCTGCCCATTTATAGCGCAAACCACCCCCCACTAAAGTGCGCAACGAGAGTCGGGAAAAGCGATCATTTTGCAGCTGGGTAAAAAGCTCCCATGAAAAAGTAGCGTCCATCTTTTGTATATGGCGCAGATGAATAAACGCGTTATCATTATTAAGCTGACCATTCGCCTCACCGTAGTGGTAGCTGACCATTAAAATATCACTGTAGGTTTCCGTTCCCCGCTGTAACTGCGCTGACAGCTGAGTGTTGGTTTCATCGCTATTACCTTTCGAGCCACTGAAGTTGATACCCAGCGCACCGCTCAGGCCCAGCTCAACATCACGGCTATGAATTTCATCCAGATTGACAATGGCGTGTGCTGGCAGAGAGGCTAGCAATAGCAGAGCCAAAAGTTGCTTTTTCATGATTAAAATTTATCAACCTATTTTTGTCGCAAGAGTAGCAGATAAACAGGTGAATCGATATTGGATTGAGCACTACCCCCTACGGATGAAAGCGCTCTAGATCTAGAGACACAAAAAATTGTCGGGGTTAGCGGTTTCAGCTATCGTTTAATGTGTATTGTTTGTATGCAAAAAATAAGGATCACGCTTGATGTCGCTCACCTCGTTTTCTATTTCCAGAGTTCCCCGCATTGAATATGGGCGGGGCAGTTTTGCTAAAATTCCGCTGATTATGAAACTGTACGGTACCAAAGTGCTACTGGTCACTGGTAGCCGCTCTCTGCAGCAGCAGTCGCAATGGCAGTGGCTAATGGATGCTTTGCGGGTGGATGGTTTTGAGTGGCAGCAGGTTGTGATCAGTGGTGAGCCATCACCACAGTGCATTGATGAAGTGGTAGCCGAATACCACCCTCAACAGATTGAAGTGGTGTTAGGTATTGGTGGTGGCAGTGTGCTGGATGCCGCAAAGGCGATTGCCGGGCTGCTGAAGCCCGGTAACTCAGTGATGGATCATCTGGAAGGTGTTGGGCCGGAGAAAATTTATCGTGGCCCATCCACCCCCTTTATTGCGGTGCCAACAACAGCGGGCACCGGTAGTGAAGCGACTAAAAACGCAGTGCTGAGTATGCAAGGGGCAGAGGGGTTCAAGAAATCATTTCGGGATGACCAGCTGGTGGCAGAGTATGCGATTCTGGATCCGCTGTTGCTAAACGGTTGTAGCGCTGAGCTTATTGCCGGTAATGGCATGGATGCGCTGACCCAACTGCTGGAATCCTACCTCTCAACCAAGGCAAATCCTTTCACAGATGCACTGGCTCTGAGCGGCTTGAGGAGGGTGCGAGATAGTCTGCTGGATTGGTATCAAAAGGGTGACCAGGCCACAGAGGCGCAAGATAACATGCTCTATGCCGCCTGGTTATCCGGGGTGACCCTGGCGCAAGTAGGCCTAGGCTCAGTGCATGGCCTCGCCTCACCATTGGGTGCCTTCTTCCCCATCCCCCATGGTATCGCTTGCGGCACCCTGGTTGCCGAGGCAAGCAAGGTGAATATTGTTGCGATGCAATCGAGGGACCCGCAAAACCCAGGGTTGAAACGCTACGCCGAGGTCGGTCGCCTATTCAGTCGTAAACATCACCAAAGTGATGAAGAGGCTCAGCAGATGTTGACCGCGCAGCTTAGCGAGTGGACGGCACATCTGCAATTGCCGGGTCTGTCTCACTACGGGGTAACCCCATCGATGCTTACGAAGGTGGTAGAAAACTGCCGGGGTAGCAGCATGAAAACAAACCCGATTGTTCTGTTTGATGAGGAGGTTATGAGCCTATTGTCCGCCCGTTTATAGCGGTAGCTCCCCTCTCTATTTCTTACCACCTGAACCGCGCTATTATAATATGACCTGGTATTGCCACTTAAAGTAAGGTTATTTTTCTGTATTCATCAACGATTGCCATTAACTTTGTCACCAAATTGCCGTCATATGGGGTGCGAGTTCTATCATGTGGCATAGAAATTAACCCTTTTATAAATCTTTAAGAGCACCAAAACCATGTCGGCTATTCATCTAGTACATCAACCACCTTATATTGCCTGGTCAGCGATTCTGTGGCATTTCGCATCAAGGCATAGCTCGCAGGTAATGGTTATTCCCTTGGCAAGCGCTATAACGCCGAGGCGGAGTGCCACAGAAACGCCCGCAGGGTTGATCTGTCAGTACCCATGGCGGTGTTGCGTTTCTTGTAAAGAGAATACAATTCCCTGCGAAACGCGCCTTGCCATGGGCACTGACAGATCAACTGACCAGGCAATATAAGATGGTTGATGTACTAGGTTGTGATGTACCCGCTACGGACAGCATTGAGAGTGACCTTTTACGACAGGATCCCTGTTTTTTTTCTGCCAGCGATTATGCGCAGAGTAGACCGGGCGACATGGATGATAAAATATTAGAGCACCTTGCTCACCGTATTCAGAGAGTCCCCGCCGATCTGGCGGCCCATCTGCAACGCTTAAAAATATATCATCAACATGATCACCGGGAAGGGTTATACGGCTCCTTGCTCGATCTCTTTATCGCGCTGGGCGACAACGGCAGCGCCTTGCGATTGCGGCTGTTACGGGGCGTTGCTGCGCGGTTGACCAAGCCTCAGCTTGCTCTGTTTAAAGCGGGGATGCAGCGTGGCCTCTTGGCAACCAATATGATGCCACTCACCCGCTACTCCCGTTTAAGTGCAGCGGTGAGTGGCTCACTGAATATAAGTGAAGAGCAGGTAGACGTGGCACATGTGGCCGATACCGCACTGATAGATGAGGTGCGTGACCTGTTGAATAGCGGGCAGATTGAAACCGCTCAAAAGTTATTGGAGCAAGCGTTGCAGCAGGCGCCACAGCAGGGGGAGTTAAGCCTGGAGCTGTTGATGATTTATCGGCACACAGAGAATAGAGATGCTTTTCGAGTGAGCTATAAAAAATGTCCAGAGTGGCCACAGGCTGTACAAACCGAGTGGCATAAACAAGCTGAGGCTTTTGATCTGTAAAGAGGGTGTTATGCGATGAAAGCATCGGGAGAAAATAGCTTAACAGCCACTGTTTACGGCATGGATGAACGGTCATGCGAAGCGCTGCGTATGGCCTTTAATGGCCCCGGTAAAGAGTGCTGCACGCTCACTGATGATGCCGCATCCGCCGATATGTCCATCGTTAATATGGACAGTGTTGATGGTGAAAGCCTGTTAGAAAAAGTGCGTAACGACTACCCGTTGCGACACATCATTGTACTCTCAGTGAACGACCCCCAGCTCGAAGATACTCACTATGTGGCACGCCCCATTCGGGTCGATATGCTGATAAAAACAATCAAAAAAGTCTCCCAGTTACCGCTGCTTGAGCCTCGGCGGGTTGGTGAAGCCATAGCGATGAAGAGTGAGTTAAAAGAGGACGCAGTTACTCGCCATACAGAGCAGGTTAAAGCGCCCGCAGCTGAAAAGGTGAGTCGAGTTGAACCTAAAAAACGCCCCGTTAGCCGCACTCGCATACCCCCGGTGGACTTTAGCCAGGCGGAGTCCAAAGAGAGCTATTTCTACGACCCTGAAAACCACCTTCAAGGGGAAGTTGCTAGCGCAATTAAACGGGCTGTAAAAAAGAATAGTGCCGTTCAACTCAGTATTAGAATTGGCGGTGAGTGGAAGACAATTACGGTTCTTCCGGAGGCAAAAAAAGTAATTACCTCCATTAATGAAACCTGGCTGGAGCGGCTTTGCACCTCACCACTCTGTACCCTTGAGGTGAAAATGCGCACCCATAATAGGAAGAATAGCCTTGAACTGGAGTATCGTGCTGTTGAGACCAAAGCGGGTAGCTCAATGGATGCATTTTTATGGCGAGTGGCGCTATGGAGTGCGCAAGGGAGAGTACCCCTCGGGACAGATTTAAATGCGCCGGTCTATCTGAGGCACTGGCCAAACATCACCCGCTTGCGTGTTTCACCCAGCATGATGCGTGCTATCACGCTGCTCATAGGCCAGCCCCGCAAGCTTCCCTTGATCAGCCAGGTATTGGGTATCCCATATAGTCAGGTGTTTTCACTCTACAGTGCAGCGCATGCAATCGGGCTGGCCGGCTCTGCCCATCGAATGGCTGACTCCTTAATAGAGCCTGCGCCCATAAAACAGCACCGGCTCCATGGCTTGTTTGGGAAAATATTAAACAAATTGAGACCTTTGCACGAGAGGATGCACGGATGAAAAAGGTTAAAATGCACCTTATTTTCGTTGAAAACCTGGTGAATAGCGCACTACTCGCTGCATTTTATGCCTTAATCAGTCAAATTTTATCTCTTTTTTCTCGCGCCCCTGTTGTGCAAGGGTCTCAAACTAAAGCGTCCTTAATCGCGCATAAATTTGGACAATAGCATGAGCAATCATAAAATTATTTTCACCGGGCCGGTGGGTGCGGGCAAGACAACGGCGATTAGCTCCATTAGTGACTCACCGGTGGTTAAGACCGATGAACATGCCAGTGATATGGCCCGAGATCACAAGCCGGAAACCACAGTTGCCATGGATTACGGTGTCATGCTGTTGGGTGATAATGAACGAATTCACCTCTATGGCACGCCCGGTCAGGAGCGTTTCAGCTTTATGTGGGAAATTCTTAGCCAGGGTGGGCTGGGGTTGGTTTTGCTGCTGGATAATAGCCGCGCCGATCCCTTTAAAGATATGGCTTTTTTTCTCGATGCCTTTAAAAACTTTATTGCGGAAAATAAGGTAGCCATCGGTATTACAAAAATGGATGTCAGTCCCGAACCCTCACTGGAAGATTACCACAAGAAAATTCAAGAGCACGGTATTAACCCACCACTCTTTGAGGTAGATGCCCGAGAGGGTGAAGATATTTCCAAGCTGGTAGAGGCGCTGCTGTTTACACTTGATCCATGGTTGGGCGAATAGATGAGCGAATTACAATTAATGACAGAGTATTACGTGGTGCCGACCCCTGCAGGGGCATACTACGCCATTTCAAGTAACCATAGTGACCCGGCAAGGCAGCTGCTATTTTCACTGCTGTCAAAACCGAAAAGCCGTTATTTGACACTGGAAAAACTGAAAAAATTATCCAATATTGCGGATGAGCAAGATGCACTGTCACTGCTGCATCGATCTCAAAAACTGGGTTGGCTGCAAGGCTTTGACGATAAGCAGCACTCACCCAAAGGAAGGCTGGAAGAGGTCGCTCCCCCGTTACTGGCGGCGCTTTGTGGCTCGGGAAAGGCGTTGTTAGCCGATGAAGAAGGGTTTTATCTGGCCACCCATGGCTTTGCCCATGAGGCAGCAGAAGAGATTTCAGCACTCAGTGCCGACCTCGCCTCCTTGCACCAGCGGCACACGGGCTTGCTGCAAAACAATCTGAGTATGGCATCTTCTGCGTGGGCGGTAGTCAATGCCGGGGGGGATAGCGAGCTGGGGTTTTGGCCGCTCTATATCGGAGAGCAGCGATTTTCACTGGTGATCAGCGGACTGCCGACGTTGAATCAACCGGCTTTTATGCAACTTATCTGGTTTCTCAGTGAGCGGTACATCCAAAAAAATTGATTAGTTTGATTTATTACCAAGCAGGATTATAGGAGTCACGTTATGCGTTCAGATTTATTAACCTCCATCTTAAGTGACCTGAATGGAAGCTCCGCTGATATTGAAGCATCGGCCATCATCTCTACCGACGGACTCATGATAGCGGCGATGCTTCCCGCCGGCATGGATGAAGATAGAGTCGGTGCCATGGGTGCAGCGATGTTGTCACTGGGCGACCGCACCTCACAAGAGCTACAGCGGGGCGAGCTGGAGCAGGTGCTGATTAAGGGCAATAACGGCTATGTATTGATGGCCCATGCTGGCCGAGATGCGGTGATCTCCGTTATGGCAAAACCGACGGCACGGCTGGGGCTGATCTTTCTTGATGTGAAAAGAGCAGCAGAAGATGTGACCAAAATATTGTAGCCCGGTTGAGTCAAATAGAGCACGGCTACTGCAATCGAGGAGTGCATATGAACGATATGAATACAGCCGATATTATCGGAGAATACCGTGAAATGGTGCTGACATTTCATGATGATTCACAACGAAAAATTTTCTACACAGAGATCGAATCCCCAGTGCCTGATGGGCGTTTGATTGTTTCCCGCACCGACCTAAAGGGGGCAATCACCCATGCCAACGAATCATTTGTTGAGATGTCGGGTTACACACGAGAAGAGCTGATGGGTGCACCACACTATATTTTGCGCCACCCGGCAATGCCCGCCGCCGCCTTTCAGGGGCTATGGAGTACCCTGGCAGAAAAGAAGAAGTGGCACGGCTATGTCAAAAACCTGCGTAAAGATGGCGGGTTCTATTGGGTCTATGCCACCGTTATTCCCAACATAAGAGAGGGTAAGGTTTTAGGTTACACCTCGGTACGCCGTCGCCCCTCCAAAACCAAAGTAAAGGAAGCACAAGCACTCTATGAGACGTTAACGTAACCACTTGTAGATCCCTTCTATCTCTGGAGTAAACAACATGAAATATACATTCACGGTTAGCCCAGACTTCAACCCGGAGTTCATCTCCGGCTGGTTTTTTTTCAACACCTGGCTACAAAAAAGCCTTAATGAACAGATCCATCTTGAACTCTATAATGACTTTGAGTCACAGCGTAAAGCCATTGCAAATGACGAAATAGATTTGATCTATGCCAACCCGTTTGATGCATCAAAACTGGTGCGAGAAAAAAGTTTTGTACCGATTGCCTGCCCAGATAATGCGGCTGATGAGGCGATTATTGCGGTGAGTGCCGAAAGCAGTGTCTCGAATGTAGACGAGTTGCAGCCAGGGCTGCGTATCTCAAAAACTGACGATCCGGATGTCAATATGGTCTGCTCACTGATGCTTGAGCCTGCAAATTTGGATGCAAAAAATACCACCGCAGCGACCCGGGCAACCTACGTCCTTGTAGCAAAAGACCTCATTACTCAGGATGCTGACGTAGGTTTTTTCCTCGCAGACACCTATACAAACTTATCGAAAATGACCCGCAGTAAATTAAAATCACTGGTGCGCAGCGATATTCATGACATTCATCACCTGCTGTTAGCCGGGCCGCAGATAAGCCATAAACGTGATGAGATACTGGAAAATTTACTGGCCATGCCCGCGCACGAAAAAGGGCGGGGTGTATTACAAGGGCTAGGTATTGAAAGCTGGAAGGTGGTCGAGCAGGAAGATACAGAGTTTATGATCGACTTGATGGAGACGCTAAAAAATTAAAAGGATGACCACACTGATAAAAGCCCCTGATATTTTTGCCGCCATTGCGGTATTGCTATTAGGGTCGGTATTTTTATATTGTGCGGCCATTTTATGGGTAGTCGATCGAGTGTTAAAAGGGGGCGGAACATGAAAGGGGCAAAGAGGTAAAAGAGTGCTCATTACGGGTGCATTTAGCCCGTAGGCTCTACAAACTCGATACAGTTTTGAGGATTTAACTGTTATTCTATCCCTTGGATAAAAACGCAAAACATTATAGAGATTAGTATGAGCCAGGATGTGTATATATTTGAAGCGACGGAGAAAAATTTTCCGTCGATTGTAATTGATAACTCCCAAAAAATACCGGTGTTGGTTGGGTTTATGGGGGTATGGTCTGAGCCATGCTTTGTGGTGGCTGACCTCTTTAGTGAACTTGCCAAGGAGTTTGCCAGCCAGTTTATCTTTGCCAAAGTGGATATTGATGAGCAGCCTGAGTTGAGAAAACGCTACCAGATCGAAAATTTACCCACTGTGGTGGTGATCAGCAACGGTGAGGTTGTGGGTATTGAGGTGGGTCAGTTGGATGAGCTGAGTGCGCGGGCACTGTTGAAAAAGTTTGGTGTATTCCATGCGTCCGATGTTTTGCGCGAGCAGGCCCGTGAAAAACACCTTGCAGGGGAGACTGCCACCGCGATTAACCTGTTGTCCCAAGCGATTCGACAACACCCCTCCAATACCCGCATTGCCATGGATATGGTGCAGATTTTTATCGACATAGGTGATCTTGAGGGTGCCAAAGCTCTCTTTGCCAAGCTGCCAGAGCAGGATAGAAACAGTGATATAGGCAAGGGGTTAAGCGGGCAAATTACGGTGAATGAGTACGCGGTTAAAACCGTAGGAATCGATGCGCTGCAAGCGCAGCTTCAGAGCACACCTGATGATGCCGAGGCACGCTTCGATCTGGCCATTTGCCTGATGAGCCAGCATGATTATCAGGCTGCGATGGAACATCTGTTGTCGATTCTGAAAAGCAACCCCGACTTTAAAGGTGGGGGCGCTAAAGAGATGATGATTAATATCATTCGTACCCTGACAGCGACCACCCCTGAGTTAGCGAAAACCTATCAGCGTAAATTCAGCCAGGTGATGGCAGAATGAAAGGGGTTGTCGCGCTTGGTATTTTTAAATTTGTACAGCTGGCTGGTTAGGGCATAACGAACAAGTGGGTGTGGCACTGTTTTTTGAGGGCGAAAAACACCCCGAAAAATGAGGCCGCGCCGCTCAGTGGCAATAAAGAGCCAAAGGGTGATTAAACCTTTCTGTTTTATTGACCGATAGCTGATGGTGTAACCGCGTGCGGAGTCAGATCCGCTACTGAAGCCTGTCAAATAATAAAAGCCAAAGAAGCATGATGAATCTGCCCCGTTTATCACCACCACTTTTTCTGTTTTGCTGCTTAATGCTGCTAAGCCCCTCCTTGGCTTTAGCGGCTACCGAGCAGATTGCGCTGCCAGCGCTGCCCCAGCTTAAGGTGGAAGAGGTCCCCTCAAGCCCGCCTGAACACCCTTCACAACCGGTAGCGACTGAGACTTCTCCCGCACCCCTTAACCGCTCACCAAGAGAGGCCAAGCCTCGCGCTATTGCAGAGCAGGGATTGGATATTGTTCTGGTTATGGATAGTTCGGGTTCAATGAAAAAAAATGACCCGAATGATCTGCGCAAGCCGGCGGCTAAATTATTGATCTCTCTGCTTGGCAAAGATGATCGGGCATCGATCGTCAGCTTTAGTGATGATGGCTACCCCGTTGCCTACCTAACCGGCACCCATAGCGCCTCGAATAATGATCTGTTATTTAAAGCAGTTGAGAAGATTTCAAACAAGGGGGCCTATACCAATTTGGCAGGTGCAATCAAAGCCGCGACTCGGGTTTATGAGCAGGCGTGGGATAGCCAGCGAAAGCATGTGGTGGTGCTGATGTCCGATGGCAAGGTGGATCTGGCATCGGCTGTTGAGGATGAAAAGGCCACGGCTGAACTGATCACAAAGTTGTTGCCGGTGTTAAAAGAGAAACAGATTCAGGTCTATACCATTGCATTTACTGATAATTCGGATATGCGGCTGCTCCAGGGTATAGCCAATTTAACCGATGGCCACTTTAACATCGCACGTACCGACAAAGACCTTCATCAGGTATTTGCCTCTATTTTTGAGCAGAGTAAAGAGCCTGATATTTTACCGATGCGGAGTGGTCGCTTTTCGGTCGATCACAACGTCCGAGAGATGACCATTATTGCTAATAAGGCATCATTGGATACTCGGGTATCATTAACGCTGCCCAGTGGTCGGGTGCTGGAGAGTGACCGTGCACCCGCTGATATCAAGTGGCTGGTTTCAGATCAGTTTGATCTGATTACCATTCAAAACCCAGAGCCAGGTGAGTGGGCAATGCTGCCTGAAGGGGAGGCAAATAGAGCCTATATCATCACTGATTTGAAAATGGCGTTACACGTATTACCAGAGCAACCACAGCGCGGTGATCGCCTTGAGTTCAATATCTGGCTGGAAGATGATGGCCACTTGCTGAGCAAACAAGAGGTGCTCTCGGCACTGCGTGTCGATCTGGTTGAAAATCTACCCAGTGGCCACAGTCAGCGCATTGCACTCCAGGGTGACAGAGCGGCCAATGGCACTCTGTCGGGTTACTATCGCAGTGATATTTTGTTAAACGAATATGGGCGTTACCGCATCGAAGTCACGGCATCGACCGGCACTTTTGATCGTGTTAAATCCAAGGTAATTGATTTAACGCCGCCAATGAAGCCACAAGAGGTGTTGAACGCGTTGGAAGATCCCAACAGCACGGTTTTGCAACCCTTGGCAGGTGCCGAGCACGTCTATACAGTACCACCGCCCGTCGAGCACCCACCTCAACCGGCTGTCACTCCCGCACCTGTCGTCCCCGCCGTAGTTGAGTACTTGCCCGAAGAGAGCGATGCAGAGAGTGGGGTGCTGCTGGCGGTTATTATTTTCATTATATTTAATCTTATCTTGGCTGCAGGCGGCGGAATAATATGGTGGGTTCAGCGTCGTAAATCGATTGCCAGCCAAAGCGGGGTCACATCATGAAAAGAAAGCATAATCTGTGGGTCTTAATATGAGTGTCGGAATTACCCTTACCCTTCTGTTTTTGGCCGAAATGGTGCTGGTTGCGGCCGGATTAGCCTACTACTTCTATCGTCAGTGGCAATGCGGTAATGATGTGGATATTGAGGCCGAAATTGCCCAGGCTAAACAAGAGGCAGCCGAAGAGGCTGAGCGCAATAATTTCAATGTCGCCCTTGCGTTACAATTCCTGCTTGACAAAACACACCGCCATCTTCAGTTGGATGACAATAACGTCGTTAAAAATAGTGAACTGACAGAGGAGCAGGGAGAGCTCTTAAAATTACGCATCGAATACCTGCAAGCCGAGTGCAAATCACTCGAAGGCCAGGGGCGAGAGACCACTACCCACTGGGGGCATCTCTATGAATACCTGACACCGCTGTTTTCGCAACAGCCACATACAGATGGCGAACCCAACCCCGGGCTTTGGCAAGATGCTCAAGCGCTCTGTGGTGTTATTAAGCAACAGCTCTCTGGCTATATGGATAAAATTGATAGCTTGGTCAAGCGGTTGAGTGAAGGTGGGGAGCTTGATGAAGAGACCCTTGCCGAATTACAAGCAGCCAATCAATTTAGGGATAACCTGATTTTACAGCTCTCATCACTCTCAGCACTGGCGGGTGCAAACTTGGACGAGAATGACATTGAAGGTGCCGAGACGGTATCTGAAATGGATAAGCTCAAAAATATGCTGGATGGGCAAAAAAGTGCCATGGACGGCCTGATGAACTCGCTGGGTGATGATGAAATGAAAGAGTCACTGCCCGAGATTGAAGCACAATTGGCTGCAATAGAGCGGGCTAGCAAAGAGCTGAAAATGTGCGTTGATGTGCTTAAAATGGATCAACCAGCCGAGAGCAAAACCAAACTGGCACCTGCGGCTGCCGCAACGGCGACAGCCGCAGTGGCCGTTGCGGCCGTTGTCGCGGATGAGATCGAAGATGAGCCACCAGTACTGCAAGAGACCACTTCAGCGGTAGAGGAGCCACCGCTGCCAGATGATGAGATGCTAGAGGACAATCTTTTTGCAGAAATTGATGTCGATGCCACAGTGGCTGAGTCCACAGCCGAAAAATCAGCCCCTGAGACCGCAGTCCCAGATAACTTTGATGACCTGGCTTTCGATCTTGACCCGGATGATGAAGAGCAAGCGGGTACCGTACCGACTCTGGATCCCAGTGAAGAGGTGGTGGCCACTGATCTTGATGTCGATGAGCTGCTGGCCGAAAACAGCAGCTCAGAGGAGAGCGCCGCCGCAGAAGGAGGCGATGATAACCAGCAGGGCGAAGAAGACCCCTACATTAATGATGCCGAACTGGATGCTATTCTGGATGAGGCGATAGAAGATATCGATATTAAGCCCTAACCCCTCTTTCTCCAAGAGAGGAGCAATACCCTCACCTTATTACTCGCCGCACTGGCTTTTTTTCAGCAGCTCTTGCTCTATCAGCATAGCAGTGGAGCCTGCCACTGCGGCGGGCATGGCGATAAAGTTGAGCAGTGGTGTGATAGTGGCCAAGGTGGTAGCGGCACCAAAACCGAGTGTTAGCAACCGCTCTTGGCCGAGTAGCTTGCGTTGCTCGGGAAAGCGAATGCAGTGGTTGCCAAGGTGGTAGTCGCAATACTCCAGTGCCAACATCCAGGCACCGAAGATGAACCATAATAGCGGGGCGAAAAGATTGAGCCCGGGGATCAAAAACAGAATCCCCAGCGGGATGGCGAATTTGGCAAAATAGGCGATTTTAATCAGCTCACCGCTTATCGCTTTCGGCGCTTCTAGCAATGCACGTCGCCAGCTGCTGCTCTCAGCCTGATAGACCTCTCCGGTGAGGTGTCGCTCTACCGCTTCGGCCAGCAGGCCATTGAAGGGTGCTGCAATAATGTTGGCGAGAATCGCCACCAGAAAGAAGACGAAAATCAGCGCGGTGAGTGCCAGTAGTGGCCACATCAGCCAGTCCAACCATTGAAGCCAGCTTGGCAGCTGCTGCAACGCCCAGTTGATGAGATTGCCAATCTGTCCGATAGCCAGAATCAGTGCCAGAGCAAAGAGCAGTGCATTGATGACCATGGGGATGACAACGTAGGGAAAGATCCCCTTTTTAGGCAGTAGAGCCAACCCTCGTAAGAGATAACCTGCACCGCTGATGGGTTTAATCATCTTCTGATTCTCCATTAATACCACGCAGCGCCAGCAGTGCACTGCCGTAGGCCGCTTGTTGATGCTTGGCATCGCACATCTTTACTTTTAACAGCTGTTGGCGCATCGTTTTCCATGGTTGATTGTCTGCACCACCACCGGCACTTCTAATTGTGGTGGGGTAGGGTGCTCCAAACTCCATTAAGCGTTGATAGGCTTGCCACTCAATTTGCGACATCCCCTCCAGTAGCCCCTGTAAAAACTGCACTTCATCTGCGGGGCGTGGCTCCATTTGTGGTGGTAGCTTTGGGTCGCAGATAGGAAAGCGTTCCCCCGGAGAGAGTAGTGGGTAGTAGTCAAGTTCTGTGGGGTTATCGGTATCGATTTTTTGGCTGAAGGTGCGCAGCTGCTCATCACTAAAATAGTGTCGCAATACTCGCCCGCCACTATTGGAGCTGCCGCCTACTAGCCAGCGATTGCCTAATGGTTGGCTGTAAATACCATATTTAGGTACAAAAACGGGCCAAGCAGCGACCACTTTCATTACCAGAGTTGAACCAAGTGAGGTGACCGCATCGCCTATTTGGTTTGCGCCGGTAGCGATGAAGGCGGCGGTGCTATCGGTAGTGCCCGCCACAATCTGAGTGTTGGGGTTAAGACCAAAGCGCTCAGCTGCCGTACTACTGAGGGTGCCGGTCGCATGGCCTGGCAGATAGACTTTTGGTAGCCACTTTCGGAGTACCCCGAGGTGTCCCATCCAGTCGGGCCATTGTCGTTTAATAGGGTCATAGCCAAGTTTTAGAGCGTTGTTGATATCGCTACAGTCGAACCGCCCACTGAGCTGGCCAACAATCCAGTCGGCCTGGTGACAGACGTGGCGGATATTTTCGGTGGGCAGGCAGCGTTGTAACCATAACAGCTTAGCCAAGCCCGAGGTGGGGCCATGGGCGGCACTCTGTTCAGGGACAATGCGCTCCATGCGCTCCGCTTCAACAATGGCACGCGCATCGTTGTACATCAAAGCAGGGCCGATGGGCTTGCCCTCTCCATCGCACAACAGTAGGGTGCTGGAGGTTCCATCAACCGCTATGGCAACCACCTGTTGTGCGGGTACCTGCTCAAAGAGTTGCATCAGGGTTTGGCTTACCGCTTGCCACCAGATCTGCGGTTTTTGCTCAAAGCCATCACCTTTTTGCAGAGGGGCCGCCATGCTACCGCGCGCTTCACCCTGAATCTGGCGCTGTGTATCAATGGCGATGGCACGGCAGCCAGAGGTGCCGATGTCGATGCCAACAAAGAGCGGGGTATCGCTCATTTTATGGGAGTGTTACGGGTACAGGAGCAACCCACTCCGGTTGGCGGTGTTCCGCTACAACGGTGGTATAGATTCCGCCGCGCACACCGAATTTTGCGGTCAAACGCATGAAACGCGGCTCACACGCAGTCACTAAATCGTTGAGAATTTCGTTGGTAACCTTCTCATGAAAAGCACCTTGATCACGAAACGCCCAGATGTAAATTTTCAACGCTTTGAGCTCGATACACTGTTGATCGGCAACGTAGTCGATGAATAGCTCGGCAAAGTCGGGCTGACCGGTTTTCGGGCAGAGGCAGGTGAACTCGGGGCAGCGAATCCGAATGGTGTAATCGCGCTCAGGGTTTGGGTTATCAAAAGTTTCAAGCTCTTTACTGGGTTGGCTAGGCATAAGTTAGTCTCTGTGGTGATTTTTAGCCTTTATTCAGGATCTACCCTGAAAAGGCTCGCAGGGGTCTGTTTGGGGGAATTTCCATTTTACGCTCTCTGGCCAGTGGCCGCCCATGTATAATAAGGGCGATAAAATATTCCGAAGATCCCCAAACGGGGTAGTTTACTCTTCTTTGATGATTTTTCCATTTGCTAAGCAAAGAAATTAATGCGCCTTACCAAGATTAAACTCGCGGGCTTCAAATCGTTTGTCGATCCCACCACTATTCCACTTCCCAGTAACCTGGTTGGTATTGTTGGGCCTAATGGGTGTGGCAAATCAAATATTATCGATGCGGTGCGCTGGGTGATGGGTGAAAGTTCTGCCAGGAACCTGCGTGGTGGAGCGATGGTTGATGTCATTTTTAACGGCTCGGCCAGTCGCAAACCGGTTGGCCAGGCATCGGTTGAGATGGTTTTTGATAACAGCGCGGGTCGTGTTGGCGGGCCGTATGGTCACTACAACGAAATATCAGTTAAGCGAGTACTGGGGCGCGATGGCCAATCACATTACCACCTCAATGGCAGCAAGTGCCGCCGCAGCGATATTAGCGATCTTTTCTCAGGCACCGGCTTAGGGCCGCGTAGCTATTCGATTATTGAACAAGGGATGATCTCGCGTTTAATTGAGGCGCGACCGGAAGAGCTGCGGGTTTTTCTGGAGCAAGCGGCGGGTATCTCTAAATATAAAGAGCGTCGCCGTGAGACAGAAAATAGAATGCGTCATACCCGTGAAAACCTTGAGCGTTTGAATGACCTGCGCAGTGAGCTGGCCCGGCAGATTGAACACCTGCAACAGCAAGCCAAAACAGCCGAGCACTACCGGGCATTAAAAGAGCAACAGCGCCATGTGACCGGGCAGTGGCACATGCATCACTGGTGCCGGTTGGATGAGGAGTGCCGCACGCTAGAGGCGCGAGTGACCAAAGGTGAAGCTGAGGTTGAGGCCGTCATTGCCGCTCAACGGGGCATTGAAAATGACCGGGTGGCGCTGCATACGGCATTTAATGAAAACAGTGCGTTGATCAACAAAGTCCAAGGGGATTTTTATGCCTGTGGTGCTGACATAGTGGCCATCGAGCAATCCCTTGGACACATTGCAACGCGGACTAAACAGCGACAACAGCTGTTGGCATCACTACAGCGAGATGAGCAGTCGCTACTGGCTCATCTTGAGGGCGACCAGCAAAAAATCGCTGCTCTGGCGGGTGATTTAACGGATAGTGTGGCGCAACAAGCTGAGCAAACGCGGTTGAGTACAACCTCTACGGCAAGATTGGCCACTGCCGAAACGGCGCTGCGTGACTGGCAAAGTGAGTGGGATCAGCTTAATCAGCGTATTTTGGAGCCTGAAAAGCAGGCCGCATCAGCAGAGATGCAGCGACGGCAGCAGTCATCGTTAATAGCAAAATATAAAGCGCGATTGCAGCAGCTACAAGAGGCACTCTCAGCAATTGATGTGGAGAAACGAGTAGCGGCGCTCACAGCACAAGAGCCGCTAGAAAAAGTGCAAGTACAGCAGCTCGCTAAGTTAGGCAAGCAGTGTGATGAGCTGCAATCACACATTCAACAACAACGAACGCTCAACCTCAACATGGCTAACCAGCTGAACAGCCAGCGCAATAAAATACAGCAGTTGAGTGGGCAAAAAGCATCGCTTGAAGTGTTACAACATGCCGCCTTGGGTGGAGAACAGCACCCTACCACCCAGTGGCTGAGCGACTCAGGAGTTAAAAATGTTCAACGCCTTGCCCAGGTTATCTCTGTAACCCCCGGCTGGGAGCGTGCGGTTGAGTTAGTGTTGGGTTTTTATCTCGAATCGGTTTGTGTGGATGAGCTAGATTCACTGGCTTCATCACTCAACTCAGCAGTACCGGAAAACCTCTCGCTAACACTGTTTGATACCACCGCTCAACACCGGAAAAGCGAGTCGAACAAACCTCGCCTGCTTGACCAAATAGTGGCCGACTGCTCACTGCAAGGTTTGTTGGGAGAGGTCTATATTGCAGATGACCTTACTCAGGCGTTAAGTCAGCGCGACCAATTAGCCCCCCATGAATCACTGATTACTCAAGATGGCTTCTGGCTGGGCGCGTCTTGGCTGCGTGTGGGGAGTGCAGCGGACAATAGTGTGGGGCCGTTGCAGCGTGAAAGCCAGTTGCGTGAGCTGATAAGCACACTGCAGCCACTTGAACAGCAGTGTGTCGCGCTTGAAAAACGCGCTCAAGAGGCCCAGCAGCAACTTAATCGACTGGAAGCTAAACGGCAGTCAAAACAGTGTGAATATAATGAAGCACACCACGCACTCGCAGAAACAGGTAAGCAGCTCAACAGTGCTCAGGTTGAGCTGGTGCAGTGTCGGGATCGCCAGCAGCAAATTACACAGCAACAGCAGCAACAGGTTGAAGAGCTTGCCAGGGTAGCTGAAGAGCAGCAACAGGCAGCCCAACAGTACCATGATGCTGGCCAGCTGATTGAGCAGCTGAACCAACAACGAAAGAGGCTCTCAAGCCGTCGTGAATCACTGCAAACTGAGCGGGATGAAGCTGAGCAACAGCAGCACGCTATTCACTTGGTCAACCACGATTTAGCATTGAAAATTCAATCAATACGCGCCACTAAAGAAGCGATAGAACAGGGGATAGCGCGTAGCCAACAACAGCTTGAGCAGTTAGCAACGCGACGTAATGAGCAAAATAGTGAGCAGCAGCAACAGCAGTCGCCAGCCGCATTAAACACCTCGCTTGATGAAAAACGGGCACTGCACAAGGCCATAGAGGCCGAGCTTGCAGAGCTGCGTACCAGAGCGGGGGAGATAGAGGCCGAGCAGCATAATAAAAATAGCCAACGTGCTAAAATAGAGAAAAAAACAAACAAAAAACGTAATAATTTAGAGGTGTTACGACTTAAACTTCAAGTGTTACTAGAGAGAAGGCAAGGGTTGTTAGAAAAGATAAATGAGACCGGTTTTGCATTTCCTCAGCTCTTTGATGAGGTGACAGAGCAGTCGGATGAGGCTCAACTTAAGCAGCAGCTGGTCACTATAGAGCAGCAGCTTCAGCAGCTGGGGCCAATCAATTTAGCCGCCATTAATGAGTATGAGAGGGAGTCTGAACGTCAGCGCTATCTGCAAGAGCAGCACCAAGACTTGGTTGAGGCGTTAACCACTCTGGAGTCGGCAATCACCAAGATTGACCGCGAGACACGCACACGTTTTAAGGAGACCTTTGATAAGGTCAACGCGGGTTTGCAAGCGAGCTTTCCTGTGCTGTTTGACGGTGGCCATGCCTACCTTGATTTAACCGGTGATGATCTGTTAAATACCGGAGTCACCGTAATGGCTCGCCCTCCTGGTAAGCGAAACAGCTCTATTCACCTGCTTTCAGGGGGCGAGAAGGCATTGACTGCGGTTGCGCTGGTATTTGCCATTTTTGAACTTAATCCAGCACCTTTTTGTCTGTTGGATGAGGTCGATGCGCCGTTGGATGAAACCAATGTGGGGCGTTTCTGCAAAATGGTTGAATCGATGTCGGAGCGAGTGCAATTTATCTTCATCAGCCACAACAAAATCACCATGGAGATGGCCCAGCAGCTGAACGGTGTCACCATGTCAGAGCCGGGGGTTTCACGCCTAGTTACCGTGGACATCAAAGAGGCCTATGACTTGGCGGCACAATAGTGAGAGAATGGCACAGATGAGTGGCACCACAGTTTTAGTAGAGATTATAAAGAGAGGGTTTTAGGGGTGGATTCTTTACGTATCAGCCTGATTATTATTGGCATTATAATTTTGCTGGCGCTCTATTTCGGCAGTCAGTTGTTATCAAAAAAACGTCAGTTGAAGCAGCAACCCCGACAAACGCCGCGGTTTGACAAGGCGGCGACGGGTGATCAACAAACGATACCAGAGAGCACTCCTGTTGAAACCAGCGAAGCTCCTATCGTTGCAGAGCGAGAGGCCGTGAGCGAGCCAAAAAAGGCCGTAGTCGAGGTGGCACAACCCGAGATAACAACGCCAGATGATATCGCCGCCGCACCAACGGCAGCTAAACCAAGCCTGCCCGCAGTTATCGCCCTGCATATTGTGGCAAAGCAGGGTGACTTTGCCGGGGCAGATTTAGTGAAAGCGGCCAATCTTGCCGCGATGCGTTACGGCGAAATGGAAATTTTTCACTTTCTGGGGGCGACTCAAGGGGCGATTACTTTCAGTATGGCAAATATGCTGGAGCCGGGTACTTTCGACCTGGATAATCTAAATGGATTCACCACGCCCGGGGTGCTGCTCTTTATGGAGAGTGACCTACAGGATGACCTTGCAACGTCACTCAACAGTATGGCAAAAGTTGCTCGAAATATTTGTGAGCGACTGGATGCTCAGTTGTGTGATGACCACCGTCGGCCATTCGATCTCCAGCAGCTTGATGCCTGGAGAGCAGACCTTATCCGTAGCTAGGAGGCTGTCGGACTGAGGGTGAACCTACTGCGGCATACGGGATAAAAAAGCATTATGAAAAACCCACCTCAAGAGGCTATCTCGCAACTTAATAAGCTGCGAGAGCAAATCGCCTATCACAACGAACGCTACTATGTTTATGATGCCCCGGAGCTGCCCGATGCGGAGTATGACAAGCTGTTTGCTCAGTTGCAGGCGCTTGAGCTGCGCTATCCTCAATTAATTACCCCTAGCTCACCGACCCAGCGGGTGGGTGGTGCGCCGCTAAGTGCCTTCAGCTCGGTAAAACACCGAGTACCGATGTTGTCACTGGCCAACGCCTTTAGCCCGCAAGAGGTTGCTGCATTTGATCGCGGAGTCTGTAAAAAGCTGGCAATAGAGCAGGTGAGTTACGCAGCAGAACCCAAGTTGGATGGTCTGGCGATCAGCCTGTTTTATCAGCAGGGTGAGTTACAACAAGCGGCAACTCGGGGTGATGGGGTGACGGGTGAAGATGTCACCCTCAATGTACGCACTATCAAGTCGATTCCCCTGGCATTGCGGGGTGAAGGGTACCCGCACACACTGGAAGTGCGGGGTGAAGTCTTTATGCCAAAAAAGGGTTTTCTTAAACTGAACCAACAACAGCAGCAACGAGGTGAAAAGCCCTTTGCCAACCCGCGCAATGCGGCGGCAGGCTCGCTGCGGCAGCTTGACGCAGCCGTTGCCGCATCCCGACCACTCGCCTTCTACTGTTATGGGGTCGGATATGTTGAGGGCGCATTAACAACATCACACATCGGTAATCTAAAGCAGTTGCAGCACTGGGGGTTGCCGATTAGCCCTGAGGTGACGGTGGTTGAAGGGGTGGATGGCTGTCTGGCTTATCATCGAGATATTTTGCAGCGCCGCGATCCACTCCCCTACGAGATTGATGGCGTTGTTTATAAAGTAAATGACCTGGCACAACAGGCACAGCTCGGCTCAGTCGCTCGCGCACCCCGCTGGGCCATTGCACATAAATTTCCGGCCCAGGAAGAGATGACTGAACTGCTGGCGATTGATATTCAAGTAGGGCGAACCGGTGCACTCACGCCGGTGGCAAGGTTGGCTCCCGTTCAAGTGGGTGGTGTGGTGGTGACCAATGCCACCTTGCACAATGAAGAGGAGATTCAGCGCAAAGATCTGCGGGTGGGTGATCAGGTAATCGTGCGCCGCGCAGGGGATGTGATTCCGGAGGTGGTAGCGCCGATCATAAGCTATCGCAAGGGTGAGCTGCCACGTTATGTGATGAAAAAAACCTGTCCTGTCTGCCACTCTGAAGCGGTTAAAGAGCACGGCATGGCGGTATGGCGCTGTTCGGGAGGGCTCTTCTGTGACGCGCAGCGTAAAGAGTCAATAAAGCACTTTGTGTCACGGCGCGCCATGGATATTGATGGGCTGGGAAGTAAACTGGTTGAACAGCTGATGGATGAGCAGCTTATTAAAGATGCCTCAGACCTTTATAAACTGACTGAAGATCAATTGGTTGCACTGGATAGAATGGGTGAAAAATCGGCCAAAAACACCTTAAAAGGTATCGAAAAGAGTAAATCTACCCAGTTTGCGAAGTTTCTGTTTGCCCTTGGAATCCCCTCAGTCGGTGAGGAGACCGCTAAAATACTGGCTGACTATTTTAAATCCCTGCCCGCACTGATGGCGGCTAAACTCTCTGACTACCTTGTCAAAAAAGGGGTTAAGGGTATTGGCCCCAAGTCGGCCCATAAAATTGCTGATTTTCTTAATGATGATAAAAATAGAGAGCGATATGATTTAGAGAATCCTGCGGCATGGCAGAAAATTGAACTCAGAGGCGTTGCGCAATCCACCCTGATGGCGGTAGCGAAGATATTCCAAAAACGGGGGCTGCCTGAGCGCGTAAACCCGTCTGATCTTGAAAATAAAAATAGCGTAATGATACCGGGTGTGGGTGAGTTGACTGCGAAAAGTATTATCGCATTCTTTAATCAGCCTCATAATCGTGAGGTTATTGATAAGCTGTTGGTAGCGGGTATCCATTGGCCCGCCATCGAAGAGAAAGCAGTAGAAGCAGGGCCGTTGGATGGCCAAATAGTTGTCATTACTGGCACGCTTTCACATATGTCACGTGATGAGGCAAAACGTCGACTGCAAGCGCTAGGTGCAAAGGTCAGCTCAAGCGTCTCGAAAAAAACCAGCTTTGTGGTGGCGGGTAGTGACCCCGGATCAAAAGTAGAAAAAGCGACCCGCCTTGGGGTTGAGGTGAAAGATGAGCAGATGTTTATGGCGCTACTTGCATAATCGTTACAGCTATCCAGGGTCTCCCGATAATGATCTACCCCAACAGCAAAATTATTGTATTTGCAAAAGCACCCATCCCAGGCCAGGTAAAGAGTCGACTGATTCCTGATATTGGCCCGCAAGCAGCGGCTGATTTGCACAAAGAGCTGTTGAACCACACCCTTAAAACAGCTGTCAATGCGGCACTCTCACCGGTTGAGTTGTGGTGTGCGCCAGATACCCAGCACCCTTTTTTTGCAACATGCCAAAAACAGTTTGGAGTGACACTCCATGCTCAGCAAGGGGCTGGGCTGGGTGAGCGAATGCACCACGCCTTAAGTCAGAGCAGTGGTGTCGCCACCTTATTGATTGGCAGTGACATTCCATCAATCAGCGCGCATTATCTAGCATCGGCTCTACAGGCACTGTTACACGGTGAGCCGTGGGTGATTGGCCCAGCAGAAGATGGCGGGTATGTTTTGGTAGGGTGCCGAGAGAGTGATTATAGGTTGTTTAGCGATATCTCGTGGGGAGAGGGTGACGTGTTAAGTCAGACGATGATGAAAGCGGCAGATTGTGGTATCACCCCTTCTCTTCTAAAGACATTATGGGATGTGGATGATC
Organism: Gammaproteobacteria bacterium; assembly: GCA_021647245.1. Lineage (NCBI taxonomy): Bacteria > Pseudomonadati > Pseudomonadota > Gammaproteobacteria > Gammaproteobacteria bacterium. The sequence continues at coordinate 1,997 of JAKIVC010000022.1, read as the reverse complement.
GGGCAGATTTAGAGCGCTGGCGGAAGATTGAAATGGCAGCAGTAGCTCCCCCGGCTTAAGCCTCGCCGAGACTTCCGCCACCTTGCTTTATGGTTTTACCCGCTGCACTGTAGACCGCGTATTTCTCTCTTCTAAGCAGTACATCAAGGGTATCCTCTATTTGGTTTTGACACCCTTCGACAATTTGGCTGTTAATCATGTTTTCAGCTTTGCATGTGGCGGCCAAATTGCGTGCTTTTTGTAGTAGTGTCAACAGCTTATACTCATTGTTAGGGTCAAGCTTCTGAATGGCTTTTTCGGGTTGATCAGCGGCGGCTTTACCCAATGTTTGCTTGAAACAGGAGAGTATTTCGATCTCTGTTTGCGCTAGCGTCTCAATCAGCTCCAGCTTGGTTTGGGTGAGTGCCGGTAGTTGGTCGATCAGGTTTTGCGAGATAATCTCACGCTCCTGGAGCAGCAGCCGTAAAAAATCATCCGATGCGGCAATCTGATCGGCAAGGAATTGTTGCAGTTGCTGGGCGCTACCGTTCATTATAAATTAAGACGCACTGTTAAGTGCGCTCTCCATACCCAGCATCTTTTCTGCCGTTACCCGGCTATCCATATTGAAGGTGCCCTCGTTAAGCGCCTGCTTAATACTCTCAACGCGTGCCGTGTCGGCAACGGGCAGTGCAGCAAGGCTGTTTTCCAGTTTTTGCAGCTGTGCCGCAGTGTCAGTCAGGCTGACAGTATCGGTTGTGGAAGAACCGCCGGTCTCCTCCTGAGCCGCCGTTGGCTCATTGCGGGCAACGTTAACTTGAGAGTTTTCATTATTTGCTTGAATCTGGTGGCCCGCACCAAATCCGTTAATATCAATAGCCATCACAGTCACTCCTTTTTACCACATACGCCACTAGCGTCCAGCGTTTGAGAATACTTTAGTTTTTTCGACTTAATCCCTACCTAGGAGGCTGTCGGACTGAGGTGATCGTAGCGAGGGAAAGTCATTTTGAGTCCATTTTTTGATCGTTTGAGGCGAATATTGGGCATATTCAACGAAAATGATCGGATAAATGGGCCGAGATGACTTTTCCGCAGTTGATTCACCCTAAGTCCGACAGCCTCCCAAGGTTAATTATGTATCTTGACGACACCCGGCGCAACAACGGTGCCCTCTACAATGCGTTCAGATTTGCTATTTTTCACCCTGATAATATCACCCAGCGCGCCATTACTCAGCGCTTTTCCAGATGTCACGACGTTAAACCGGCTGTTGCCAGAGCGCAGCGTAATCTGCTCTCCCTTTTTGATTACTTTCTCAGCATCGGTTGCGTTTTTTTGAATGATGCTACCCATGCGGATGGAGCGGCGTGCATCACGGCCAATGACCTCTTCTATTGAAGTGAAGTAACCTCCGAGATGATTAGCAACCTGGCGACGATCAAGCCTTACATCATCGGCAGTCAGGGTTGTGCCACGGTGAAGTGGTTTAGTGGCCACCACAACCGTTGAATAAAAAGTAATCGTCACCGGGATGAATATTTTCCAAAATCGCGGGGTGTGGCAACGGACACCTATATTGTTACGCCCGGTGGGATTAAAGGCATTGAGAGAAAAAACCTCTAATGGCTCCTCACATTGAGACAGTTTGAGCCGATTGTTAAGTCTGTCCAAGGTTATTTCACTGTTGGAATCAGTCGGGGTGCTTAGCTGGCTTTCGACATAATCGCGAACAGTCTGCTCTATTTCGGAATGCGCTTGGTATTGCTGAGCAAAGAGATCTCCGATTGAGAACAATAATACAAAAAAGAGTATTTTTTTCATGTGTACCCTGTCTATTCTATAGCCACTCAACAATATTGACGCTTAACAGTTTCACTGCAAAAAACATGCCTAGGAGGCTGTCGGGCTTAGGTGATCGTAGCGAGGGAAAGCCATTTTGAGTCCATTTTTTTGATCGTTTGAGGCGAATATTGAGCATATTCAACGAAAATGATCGGAGAAATGGGCCTGAATGG
>JAKIVC010000021.1 GCA_021647245.1 Gammaproteobacteria bacterium | reverse complement strand
CCGTGTGCGTAAATAGCGCAAGCACGGTTCTGAGAGGGGTGTGGTAACAATGGTAGAAGCAGGAAATCGGCCGTGTGATGGCCATCATGATCCTGATAAAGCTAGAGGAACCCATCTACTCGACCAAATACAATATTGACGCTGTATTTTTCGACCTGACAAGCCAAACTTTTATCTTCTTCCATCATACGCCTCAATCCCAAGCGAACTGCGAGCAGCATGGATAACCAAGGATAAGTCATACAACAAAAAGAGTAATATTGCATTTGCCCCCTTTTTGACCCCTTTTCTTGCATTTTCTCTGTCATGAGGAACATGATGAATGCGTTTCTATAAGGCGCGTAAGAGAGTTGCGGACCAAAATTCTTAATGAAACCCGAGAGTCGTAGGTTGCACCCCCCGATCCTGGGGACGTAGACTCTCGAAATTCGGAGAGTTTACATGCAAGTACCTAACCGGACACTATTGGATAGGAATGCCACCGAGTTTATCGGTATCTAAAACGGTGCAGTTTATGAAGGGTAAGAGTTCTCACAAGATGTTAACGGAGTTTCCGCAATTGAAGAGGTACTGGGGTCAGCCTTTGTGGGCGAGAGGCTATTGGGTAGCTTCAAGCGGAAACGTGACAGACGAAGTCTGGAAAGCGTATATAGAAAACCAGAAGCCGAACAACCCCGATGATGATTTTAGTGTGCTGTAAGTCGCCTTTAGCCGGTGGAGTATTCATGAGTTCTAGTGAATATGTATACCTAGTTACAGGGAGTATTACTGAGTAATTTTCTCAAACACGGCTATCTGTTTTGAAATATCTTTACTAAAGAAACACATAACTGGGTAGATCAAGGGTCGTGTTGACTGGCAGATTCAACCCAGAATTGCGACAATTCAGCTCAAATATCGATCAGACAGCCGATGAGGTTGGTTTTTTTTGTTGCGAGAGATTAAAATCACCCCTCGATTATCGTAGCAGCCACCTTTAGGTGGCGAACCCTGTAGGGTCTCTGCTTTATCGCAAGCTAACGCTTGCTTCTGTGTTCGTGGCTGTTTTTCATGAGAGATAAAAATACAATTCAACAACTGTTCTCCCGGCTTGGCCAATGTATGTTGGCCGAGCAGTTTGTGTTGCGTAAACGGTTGAATGGTCTTCAGCGGCGCGTTAAAGAGGGCCAGCCGATTGAGCAGGCGCTGGCTAAAATAACCGAGGCAGTTGATGCTTCTGTTGCACTAAAATCTAGTCGTCTACGGCATTTACCCAAGCCCAGCTACCCAGAAAATCTCCCCGTTAGTGAGCGGCGTGAGGAGATTAAAGAGGTGATTGCTGCACATCAGGTGGTGATTGTGGCGGGTGAGACCGGTTCGGGTAAAACCACCCAGCTGCCTAAGATCTGCTTAGAGCTGGGGCGCGGTGTTAATGGCTATATTGGTCATACCCAACCGCGTCGGCTGGCGGCTCGCAGTCTTGCCGCCCGTATTGCTGAAGAGCTTAATAGCGAAGTGGGCAAGGCGGTGGGTTTTAAGGTGCGCTTTAGTGATCAGACTCAACCGGAAAGTTATATTAAAATTATGACGGACGGTATTCTGCTGGCAGAGATGCGCCAGGATCGCTCTCTGAATCAATACGACACCCTTATTATTGATGAGGCCCATGAGCGCAGTCTCAATATCGATTTTCTGTTGGGTTATCTAAAGCAGCTACTGCCAAAGCGCCCTGACCTTAAAGTGATTATCACCTCTGCTACGATTGATACGGCTCGTTTCTCTAAGCATTTTGATGATGCGCCGGTGGTTGAGGTCTCGGGGCGTACTTATCCGGTTGAGCAGCGTTATCGCCCACTTTATGAGAGTGAGGAGAAGGGAGTGGATCGGGTGCAGGGTATTCTCGATGCAGTGGATGAGATCTCCCGTCTGGATCGCCGGGGCGATATGTTGATTTTCCTGCCTGGCGAGCGTGAGATTCGTGAAACTGCCGAGGCGTTGCGTAAGCACCATCCTCATGAGAGTGAAATCTTGCCACTCTTTTCCCGTTTGAGTGCTGCGGAGCAGGGGCGCATCTTTCAGCCGAGCCGTAAACAGCGGATTGTGCTCGCTACCAATGTGGCTGAAACATCGCTTACTGTGCCGGGTATTCGTTATGTGATCGACCCCGGTGTGGCGCGTATTAGTCGTTATAGCTATCGCAGCAAGGTGCAACGTCTGCCCATTGAGGCGATTTCACAGGCGAGTGCTAATCAGCGTGCCGGGCGCTGCGGACGTGTCGCGGCGGGGGTCTGTATTCGCCTTTACTCAGAGGATGACTTTAATGGTCGCCCCGAATTTACCGTGCCCGAGATACACCGCACCAATCTTGCCAGTGTTATTCTGCAAATGAAGGGTCTGGGGTTAGGGGATATTGAGGCGTTTCCGTTTGTCGATGCTCCTGATAGCCGGATGGTGAATGATGGTTATAAACTGCTGCAAGAGCTGGGAGCCATCGACCGACAGCAAAAACTGCTGGAGGTGGGGCGCAAGCTGGCTCGCTTGCCTGTTGATCCGCGCATTGGACGTATGGTGTTGGCAGCGATTGAAGAGGGGGCGCTGGCAGAGGTACTAGTGATCGCTTCTGCGTTAAGTGTTCAGGAACCCCGTGACCGCCCCGCCGACAAGCAACAGGCGGCGGATGAGAAGCACAATGAATTCAAAGATGAGGCATCCGATTTTTTGCTCTACCTCAATCTGTGGAACTGGTTTCAGCAGCAGAAGGCACAGCTGAGCCGCAATCAGTTACGCCGCTTGTGTAAAAAGCAGTTTATCTCTTACCTGCGTATGTTGGAGTGGGAAGATATTCATAAACAGCTGGCCAGCCAGTTAAAGGAGATGGGGCATCGCAGTGGCCAGCAACCTGCCGATTACGCCAAAATACACCGCTCGCTAATGAGTGGCCTGCTGGGCAATCTTGCCTTTAAACAAGATGACAAAACCTACCTGGGTACCCGCAGTAAAAAGCTGATGATCTTCCCTGGCTCTGCGCTGCGCAAAAAACAGCCCAAGTGGCTAATGGCTGCCGAGCTGGTCGAGACCTCTCAGCTTTTTGCTCGCACCGTTGCCAAAATAGAACCTGAGTGGATCGAAGCCATTGCCGAAGGGCTGTGTAAAAAGAGTTACAGCGATGCGCACTGGGAAAAGCGGCGTGCGCAGGTGGTCGCTTTTGAAAAAGTAACCCTCTACGGATTGTCGATTGTGGCGTGGCGCAAAGTTCACTATGGCCCGCTGGAGCCTGAACTGAGTCGGGAGATTTTTATCCGTGGTGCGTTAGTGAGTGGTGAATACCGCACTCAGGCTGCCTGCTTGAAGCATAATCGTTGTCTGATTGATGAGATTGAGCAGCTGGAGAGCAAATCCCGCCGCCGGGATTTGCTGGTCGATGAGGAGCTGATTTTTGCCTTTTATGATCGTCAGCTACCGAAAGACATTTTCAACGGTATCCATTTTGAACGCTGGTACAAAAAGGCGCAGCTCGATAGCCCCTCGTTACTCTTTTTATCAAAAGAGGATCTGCTACAGCGCGAGAGTACGCTTTCACAACAGGCATTTCCTGACCAATTAAACTATCAAGGTATTCAGCTTGACCTAGAGTACCACTTCGATCCGAACCATCAGGCCGACGGCATCAATCTGAAAGTACCGCTGGCGCTGCTTAACCAGCTAGAGGCGGAATATTTCGAGTGGCTTGTGCCGGGCATGTTGCCTGAAAAGGTGACCCGGCTGATTAAAGCGCTGCCCAAACCGATCCGGCGAAACTTTGTGCCAGCACCCGACTATGCTCAGGCGTGTGTTGATGCGCTGCCCGCTACACCGTCAGGCTCACTGCTCACGGCTGTTGCCCGCCAACTGAATCGCATTGCCGGTGAGCCGCTGCCAGTAGGGGTATGGGATCAGTTGGCGCTACCCGACCACTTATTGATGAACTTCAAGGTGATTGATAGCAAGGGCAAGCTGTTGGCCCAAGGGCGCGACCTTAGTCACTTGAAAAGTGAGTGTGGTTCTTTGGCGAGTGAGCACTTTGCAGCGCCACAGCGCAACGCTCTGGAGAGAAGCAATATCACTCAGTGGGATTTTGAATCCCTGCCAGAAGTGGTTGAGCATAAGCAGCAGGGGGTGGCGTTACGCGCTTATCCTGCGCTGGTTGATGAGGGCGCATCAGTGGCGCTTAAGGTGCTTGATACAGCCACTAAAGCCGAGCAGAGCCATCATGCGGGGCTGCGCCGGCTCTTTGTGCTGCAACTGTCGGATAAAATTAAGTACCTGCACAAGAATATTCCGCATCTACAGAAAATGACGCTCTGCTATAGCAGCCTGGGCAATGGTGAGCAGTTAAAACAGCAGATTGTCCTCGCAGCGGTTGAGCGGAGTTTTATGAGTAATGGCGTTTCGATCTATGACAAGCAGACCTTTGAAGAGCAGCTTCAGCGCGGGCGGGGTACCTTTATTACTCATGTGAATGAAGTGGCTGATTTGTTGCAGAGTGTGTTGCAGCAGTATCACCAAATACGGGTTGCCATCAAGGGGAATATCCCCCCTTTCTGGTTGAATGCAATGGCCGATATTCAGCAGCAGCTGCAAGAGCTAATTTATAAGGGATTTATTATTGAAACACCGTATCAATGTTTGGTAAATTACCCACGCTATTTGAAGGGTATATTGCTTAGAATTGATAAGCTGAACCACAATCTGGATAGAGATAAAACCGCGATGCTCACCGTTGCGCGGGTGAGAAAAGAGTATCAGCAATGTTTTGATCGTATCATCAAAAGGGGAGATGCCGAGCAGGTTGAGGCGCTGCTTAAAATAAGGTGGTTGATCGAAGAGTTGAGAATTTCGCTCTTTTCTCAGGAAATAAAAACCTTGCAGCCGATTTCAGAGCGCCGGCTGGAGAAGATGATGGGCCGTTTGCTCGGTTGAGATTGCTGTGGGTTTAGCGGTGGCGGTGCTGTTCATCTGCCGACTGCAATGTGTTTTCCAGTAATGTGCAGATGGTCATTGGACCAACACCGCCCGGCACCGGAGTGATCCAGCGGGCACGAGGTAGTGCGCCTTCAAAGTCCACATCGCCACAAAGCCGGCCATTGTCCATGCGGTTGATACCGACATCAATTACAATGGCACCTTCTTTAACCCACTCGCCGGGGATGAAGTTGGCTTTGCCCACCGCAACAATCAAAATATCTCCCTGGCTGACGAACTGCTCCAAGTTTTTCGTGAAGCGGTGAGTGGTGGTGACCGTGACACCTTCCAGTAGTAGCTCAAGCCCCATTGGACGGCCAACAATATTAGAGGCACCGACAATAACCGCGTGCATCCCTTTGATATTTTCCCCGGTTTTTTTCAACAGGGTGATAATGCCTTTGGGTGTGCAGGGCTGCAAGAGTGGCTGCCGTAGTGCAAGGCGACCAATGTTATAGGGGTGGAAGCCATCCACATCTTTAGCGGGATCAATCGCTTCGACAACCTCATTGGTCGACAGCCCTTCAGGCAGTGGAAGTTGAACCAAAATACCGTCAATTGTCTCATCTTTGTTGAGTGTTTTGATGAGATTTAGGAGTGCTTTTTGCGTGGTATCGGCAGGCAGGTTATGGGAGATGGATTTAAAGCCAGCCTCTTCACAGGCCTTGCGTTTGGCTCCCACGTAAACTTCGGAAGCGGGGTTGTTACCCAGCAAAATGACGGCTAAACCAGGTGCTCGCTTACCTTCAGCGATGCGCTGCTCTACGCGGACTTTGATGCTTTTACGAATCTCCGCAGAGATCGCTTTACCGTCGATGATTTGTCCCATAAGCCCTGTGTCGTTTGGTTAGTGTTGGCTAGCATTTTCTCATGAAGAGCGAGATATTCCAAATTGCCTCATGTTGTGTGGTTTTACACCCAATAGGCTGTCTTGGTCATGATTTTTGAGGTGAGCTGCATCATGCCTTTTATGGGTGATGGTAGCTCGGCACCACCCGCATGGAGTGCCACCGTTGCGTGGCGGGCTTCATCCTCTTTCATCTGCTGCAAAATGGCTTGGCTTTTTTTATCTTCTGCGGTGATTTCGTTCATATGTTCATCCAGGTGTTTTACCACTTGGCGTTCTGTCTCTACCACAAAGCCAAGGCTCCACTTGTCACCCGCCAAGCCTGCAATAGCACCAATGGTCAGAGACCCCATATACCAGAGAGGGTTAAACAGACTAACCTGGGTATCAAGCTCTTTGGCGCGTGTTTCACACCATGCTAGATGGTCATTCTCCTCCTGTGCGGCGCGCTCCATTTTATGACGAATTCCGGGTAAACGTGCGGTGATCGCCTGGCCTTGGTAAAGCCCTTGGGCGGAGACTTCGCCCGCATGGTTGATACGCATCAGCCGGCCAGCCAGTTTACGCTGTCCGGTGCTGAGGTCGCTCTCCTCAATATTGGCCGCAGGGTTGGGGCGCTCGGTGATGATTGGCTGGCCAAACACGGTGCGCAGTCCATTGTCTACAGTGGATATCAGTTGGTCCAGCGGTGAAAAGTGGCGTGCGTTTTTCATGGCTGTCTACTCCCTTGGAATGAACGGATAGCTATATGCTAATGGATAAGCTGACGCACCAGCAAGCTTATTGGATGAATAACCTCTACCGACAGCCCCTGCTGGCGAATACCAGCTGCGAGGTACATGGCGCAACCGATATTACTGCTGACCAGTATCTGGCTCTGTTGCTGTTGTACGGCGTCCAACTTGTTCTGGCGTAGCTGCTGAGCCATTTGTGGCTGTTCCAGCATATAGCTTCCCGCTGCGCCGCAACAGTGGCTATTATCTGCCAGTGGAGTGCTTTTTAGCGAGGGGATGAGCTCAAGTAGCTCAAAGGGTGTCAGGCTCTGCTTGAGAACATTGCGTTGGGTGCAGGGGAGGTGAATAGAGACTGACTTATGTAATGGCTTGAATGCGAGCTTTTGAATGCCATTGCTGAGCAGAAAGTGGCTAATTTCATCTACTTTGACTGAAAAGTGATGGGCTTGAGAGGTGTTTAACTGCTGTCGGTACTCCATTAAATGAGCCCCGCAACCCGTGGCGCAGTGGATGATATGTTGGTCTGCGTTAGCAGAAAAAGCTTCGATATTAATCTCGGCCAGACGTTGGCTGTTGGCGGTGTCTCCCGCGTGGTGGTGCAGTGCGCCACAGCACGCCTGCTGTGCGGGAATCTCTACCCGAAAACCTATGTGTGTTAGTAGTGTGACGGCATCTTGCAGGGTTTTTTGGTCGCAAATATCGGCAATGCAGCCAGTAAAGAGTGAAATGCAACCTCGCTCTTCGCCTATCGCCGAGTACTGTTTTTCCCAGTTTTTACGGGCGGGCAGTGGTGCCGGTAGTAACTCGCTGATGTGCGGTTGATCTACAATAAAGCGCTCGATGCCTTTACTCAGCAGCGCGTAGGTGCCGCTGCGTTGTGCAAGCCGTATCAGTTTTGCGCTGTTGCGCAGCCTTTTGCCAGAGGCGAGTGTCTTGAGAAGCCGCTCTTTCGCTTGGTTTGGCCGCTCTTCTTGTTGACGTTGCACGGCGCGTATACCGTCCAGTAACTCACCATATTTCACCCCGGAAGGGCAGCTTGCTTCGCAAGCACGGCAGCTAAGGCAGCTATCGAGGTGCTGTTTTAGTTGATCATCCAGCGCGAGCTTGTCGTTGAGAAGTGCTTGTATTAATGCAATGCGGCCACGGGGTGACTCTGCTTCATTGTGGTGCTCTCTATAGGTGGGACAGTGAGGCGCGCACATACCGCACATGACGCATTGGTCGCTTATCTTGAGTAGGGCTGTTTTTTTGTCAGGAGAGATGTTCATGGTGTCTCGGTTATGGGGTGCAAAATATGCACGGGTTATTGTTTTCCCTAATATGATGGCACACTATAAGAGGGCTATGAATAAATCGTTTTATCTGTCTTCGAGAGGGTCTGATGGAAGAGAAGCACTATTACCGTTATCAGCTGTTCTTTTGTACCCACCAACGTGATGGGGCTGCGTGCTGTGCAGATCTTGGAGCCCAAGCCTTACGTGACTACTGTAAAGAGCGTATTAAGGCGTTGGCACTACAGGGTGCGGGCGCTGTTCGCGTCAATAGCGCAGGCTGCCTGGGGCGTTGTGGCGAAGGGCCTACAATGGTGATTTATCCAGAAGGCACCTGGTACACCTATAGTGATCGGCGTGATGTGGATGAAATTATTGAAAGCCACCTGCTGAAAGGCAACCCGGTCGAGCGGTTGAAGATTTGATGCCGGTACTTGAGCGAATGGTGCCCGGTACAGTGGGCGATATTGAACTGCTGGTTCAGCTTCCGGATGATTATTTTCCAGGTGACCCCGTTGCAGTGGTGTGCCACCCTCACCCTCTGCGAGGTGGGACGATGAGTAACAAAGTGGTGCATACGGTGGCGCGCAGCTTCGTTGAGATGGGGGTGCCTGTGGCGCGTTTCAATTTTCGCGGGGTGGGGCAAAGCGCCGGTTGTTATGATGAAGGGCGGGGTGAGAGTGAAGACCTGCTAACCGTGGTGAATTGGTTGCGGAGGCAGTATCCGCAAGCACCCTTGTGGTTGGCGGGTTTCTCATTTGGCGCTTATGTGGCAAAAAGAGCCCACCTGCGAGTAGGTGCTGAGCGGTTACTGCTGATTGCACCACCCGTTACAATGTATGATTTTTCTGAAATGCCGCCATTGACTGTGCCAACCCTGGTGATACAGGGCAGTGATGATGAGGTGATTGATCCTCAGGCGGTCACCGTGTGGGTGGCTGAAAAAGCACCCCATGCAACCTACCACTGGGTTGAAGGGGCTGGACACTTCTTTCACGGGAAATTGGTTTTGTTGCGCAGCTTGATTACCCAGCGCTGGGGGTGAAGATGGCCGGGAATCGCACTCTCTGAGAATGAGGGTTATATATTTCGTGCTGTTTTAATATTTTTTTGTTATTATTCGGCTCCCGTTTGGTTCGCTGATCACCCCGTTTCAGCGGCAATAGTATCTATATGTCAGGTTTTTCCCGCCTGATGTTGACGTGGCCGCACATAAAAACTACTATGTGCCGCCTGTTATTCGAATAAGATTAAGCTCTTACGCTTTTGGAGAAAAAAGTTGTGAAAACATTTAGCGCAACTCCCGAAACGATTCAACGTGACTGGTTTGTGGTTGATGCCAGTGATAAGATTTTAGGTCGTTTGGCCACAGAAATCGCACATCGTTTACGCGGTAAGCACAAGCCCGAATACACTCCTCATATGGATGTTGGTGACTACATTGTCGTTGTGAATGCAGAAAAAATCCAGGCATCCGGAAACAAAATGAAAGATAAGATCTATTACCACCACACCGGATTTCCGGGTGGTCTGAAATCGATCTCTCTAGGTAAGCTGCTGCAAGAAGCACCCGAACGCGTTATTGAAAACGCTGTAAAAGGCATGCTTCCAAGGGGTCCTCTGGGTCGTGAAATGTACCGTAAGTTAAAGGTATATGCCGGCCCTCAGCACGCCCATGCAGCGCAACAGCCGCAACCTTTAGATATTTAATTAGGATAGATTCATGGCAGAGAAACAGTATTACAGCACTGGTCGCCGTAAAAGCTCTTCGGCTCGCGTCTTTCTTCGTCCGGGTAGTGGTGCGATCACCGTAAATACCCGTCCGCTGGACGACTATTTCGGACGAGAGACTTCCTGCATGGTTGTTCGCCAGCCACTGGAAACCGTAGAGATGACAGAAAAGTTTGACATCATGGTGACGGTTAAGGGTGGTGGTGACACGGGCCAGGCCGGCGCAATTCGTCACGGAATTACCCGTGCCTTGATGGAGTATGATGAGTCACTGCGTGGCGTACTGCGCAAGGCAGGCTTCGTTACTCGTGATGCGCGTGAAGTTGAGCGTAAGAAAGTTGGCTTGCGTAAGGCACGCCGTCGTCCACAGTTCTCTAAGCGTTAACTTTGGCGTAGTTCAACTGCAATAATTTTTGTAGTTGTGACGGAAAAACGTGATAGCCGATCTTTGATTGGCCGTTGCGTTTTTTTATGTCTACCAAAAAGTGCCGAGATTTGATATAAACATGGCCTGTTATATATAGTATAGTTCTTATTTTTTAGGGGTTTTTATGAGGAAAGTTGCTGCACTGCTTGCGTTTGGATGGTTTGCTGCTGCGCCTGTGATGGCCGCCCCTGTGTTGTACGGTGAGGCGCACCTTTCAGTCAATAAGTTTAGCCAGCTAAGCGATGGCGAGCTGCGAATGGAGAGTCATAATTCACTGATTGGCCTCAAGGGAAGTGAGGACCTTGATCACGGTGTTAAGCTCATTTACAAAGTTGAGTTTGGATATGACACGACTGAACAAAAGAGCGATGCCACTAATGCCTCGACCGACAAAGCGGCCACATTTACTGATCGAGATCAGTGGGTGGGGTTTGCCAGTCAGGAGTGGGGTGTTATTCGGCTAGGGACTGTTTCGACAGGATATAAGAGTTCTGGCGCAGCGCTCGACCCGCTTTATAACACTGTTTTTGAGCAGCGCGGTTATCTTGGTATGCAATCTTCACTGCATGCGGGGAATAGTGTTGATGGTGGCCGCTCAACCAATACGATGCGTATCGATACCATCACTCGTCATGGCTTAAAGCTCACTGGTAGCTACTCGCTAGGAGAGCAAAAAAAGAACACCAAGGCGTTAGGTGTGCGTTATGAGCGAGATGGGCTCAAGTTGAATTTTGACTACCTCGACTCGCGAAGCAAAGACGCAACTGCGCTCAAGTTTGGGCTGGGTTATGCGGTAACACCGCAACTGCGCTTTTCATTGCAGCACGAAAGCGCGGATAGCGTGTTGTTTGATGGTGGGGTAGATGCTGAGCGCCACGCTCTGGATTTGGGCGTGATCGATGCCGTTTATAAGGTAGATATGAGTTACATCATGGGTAACAGTGCGTGGGTGTTGGCGTATGGGGTGCAAAGTAGTTACAGTCGATCCTATCTGTTGGCCTGGAATTATAAGTTTTCACCCAAGTCAGACATCTACGCAGGTTATGGCAATAAAAGTTTTGATCGCCGTGGCGTGAGCTCTGATGCGATTTTTGCGTTTGGATTAAGGCATAAGTTTTAAGTTGTACTGAGGAGTTTTCAGTGAAGGATAAAATCGTATTTTTTGTAATTACGTTGGCTTTGTTGTTGGCAGGGCTGTCAGGCTGCGCAGTAACCGAAAAAACAGCTGAATTTGACAGGCCTGTCTGGCCCAAGCCGCCGGAAACGGCTCGTTATGAGTACAGTGGTACGCTCAGAACAAATATCTCGTTCACTGGGGATAAATCGAGTTTTACGGAGCGCATGGCGGGGGTCGCGCCAGAGGGCGTGCCACTTTTTGCCAAGCCGTATGATGTGGTCTCTAGAGGGGGTGTGTTGCTGGTGAGCGATACCGTGCAGCGGGTGGTTCATATGCTGATTTTGCCAACGCGCTCGATTTTCCGTATTGGCGCTTCAGGTGGTGATGGGGCGCTTACCAAGCCGGTAGGTGTGGCTATTGATGGTAATGGACGGATTTACGTGGCAGATGTGACGGCCAGAGAAGTCAAGGTATACGGCATGAATGGCCACTATCTTATGACGTTGGGTAGCCCTGAGTTGCTGGTGCGGCCGACCGATGTGGCGGTTAATGATGAAGGTACTCGTATCTATGTGGTTGATACCGGTGGGATAGAGAGTAGAAATCACCAGGTTCAGGTGTTTGATGGCGAGGGTGATTTTATTAAAACCATCGGCACCCGAGGTCATGGAGAGGGAGAGTTTAACTTGCCAGTACAGGCGGCCGTTAATTCAGCGGGTGAGCTGTATGTTTTAGATGCCGGTAATTTCAGGGTTCAGGTGTTTGATGCGGATGGTTTGTTTTTGCGCACCTGGGGCAAGGCAGGGAGAAATATGGGCGACTTTGCTCGGCCACGTGGTTTGGCACTGGACTCGGATGGGCTGGTTTATGTGACTGACACAGCATATGGTAATTTTCAGGTTTTTCGCGATGATGGGCAGTTGATGCTCGCTGTCGGCAAGAGCGGCGATGACGTGCCAGGTGAATACTCGCTGCCAGCAGGGATTGCGGTAGATGAGTTGGGTTGGGTCTACATCCTTGATCAGCGCTATAATAAGCTGGAAGTGATAAAGAAGTTGTAGTTGTCTAGCTTGGTCGTTTTGCGCGTGATAATGCCCCTATTGGTCGGTAATTGACAAAGTTTTGTCACGTGTGTATTTTTTTGTTAAAAAATCATTTAGTGTTGGGTTTGAGGGGTTTTTAGCTTTTGTTTAAAAAACAGCCAGCTATGGTTTATTTCCATATTTTTTGAGTGGTTGGTATAAAAACTGCGTTAAAAAATATAGCAGTACTGTGGGGTGTTTAAGTTGACATTGTTTGGTGAGTAATGCTATAAATTCATTCGAAATACTAGAAAGAGGTAAGGGCAGTTGCCCATACAAGTTTTAACAGCCAAGAGAATGGTGACTAAGGGGATAGTTTATGAAAAGAGTTAAGTATATATCAATGATGGTAGCTGCGGTTGCAATGACAGCGGCGGGTAGTGCATCAGCAATGATCGATTCAGCGATCTCAACCACAAAGCACAACTTGTCGGTTAGCAGCACGCAGGACAACAAAGTAGCCACAGGTGGTACCACTGAAATTTGTGTCTTCTGTCACACGCCTCACGGTGCAAATATCAGCCAGGCAGTACCGCTGTGGAATCGTAATATGAGTTCACCAACTGGATTCCAAACCTATGCGGATTTAGGTTCGGCGACACTCGATGGTAGTATCGGTCTGGTGGGTTCTGTTTCGTTGGCGTGTCTTTCATGTCACGATGGTACCGTTGCAATGGACTCTCTGTTGAACTTCCCAGGCTCGGGTGCTGCTAACAGCGGCCCTGCTTGGACTTTCGATAGTGCCCAGGGCACTATGTCGAGCGATGGCTTCTTGACGAGCGGCATCGCAGCGATTGGTCAGGATCTGCGAGATGATCATCCAGTCGGTATCCTGTATGCGGGTGGTAATGTTGTTGGTAATGAAGCTAATCGGATGAACTTTAACGATTCTGACTTTTTGCCGGTTGAAACCACTGTGCTCAATGGTGCAACTTACTGGTATGTTGAAACCGGTGCTGGAGCAGGTCGTGATCGTGGCGATATGATCTTGTATAGCCGCACCGATGTTACTGCTGTCGGTGGCGGTACAATTGCAGGTACTCAGCCATATGTTGAGTGTGCTTCATGTCACGATCCACACACCACCTCTTCTCAGCTTAGCGGCGGCGGTGCTTCAGGTGAGGTTGACTTTTTGCGTATGTCAAATGCAGGCAGTGCGCTTTGCCTTGCTTGTCATATCAAGTAAGTAGTATCGTGTAGTCGGCTGGCGGATCGCAGTTGTGGTTCGCCAGCTTTTTTTTGCCTAAAGGAACGTAATAAGATGTTAGTAAAACTTGTTTTTATTGGGGCTTTGAGCCTGGCGCTGTTGTCAGTTGCACACGGGGAAGAGGGAGGCAATGAACCCGCCCACTATTTTGCTAAAATTGATGGTGTTGAGATTCCTGCAGAGGTGTTTATGGGGCGGCTTCGGATAGGATATCGAGAGAAGTTTTATCACGGCACCCCACCAAAGGCTGAAGTTGAGGCGTTTCAGGCTGATATGGTTGAGGAGGCGGTAAATGAGGTTTTACTGGTTGCTGAGGCTCGTCGGCGTGGAATTGAAGTGCCGGCTGAGTATATTGAAGCTGAATATATGCGACGTACTGAAGGGATGAGCCAGGAGGAGATCGATGGGATAGATGATTTTCCTGCCCGTATGCGCTCACGAATTGAAATTAGCAAGTTGGTTGAGATGGTAGAGCAGGACGTGATTGATAATGTGCCGGAGCCTAGTGAAAATCAGATTCGCTCATTTTATGAAAAAAATCATGCGCTATTTACTACCCCATCCAGAGATCGGGTGCAAATTATTCTGCTCAGCGTTCCCGCCTATGCAGATCAGGAAGTCTGGAAGGCTGCGACAGATAAAGCCGCCGGTTTAGTAGTCGATTTAAGAGAAGGCGCAGACTTTGCTGAAATGGCGATGATTCACTCATCTGATCCTAGTGCGGCAGAGGGTGGCGATATGGGGTTTTTGCATAAGGGCATGCTCGGGGGGACTGCAGATCAGGTGGTTGCGCTGATGTCACCAGGCGATATTACAGAGCCGGTGCTGTTACTTGAGGGGGTGGGTATTTTTAAGTTGATAGAGCGCTCGGAGGCGGTGTTAAATGATTTTTCTTTAGTGAAGGAGCGGGCTAAGGCGTTGCTAGTGCGTGAGCAAACAGAGGCTGCATGGGAGGGGTTGAAAGAGAAGTTAAATGCTGATGCTGAAATTGAAATTAACCCGGCTTTTTTGTCGGTAGCGAAGTAGTTCGTCTCTGATGATTTCCCGGGATAGGTGACGAATGTATCTTAAATTGTGCGCATGTATGTTGGTGGTCATATTGTTGCTGCCGTTGAGCGTTGTGGCGGCGGTTATTGGTCCTATCAAAACTTCTGGCTCAATTGGCTTTCTGACTCAATATAATAAGTCGGCTGCCGGTGCTGCCTCCAGCTCCCGATCCTATATGTATCGGGGCAGTGCTGATAGTTATATATGGCAGCCATGGTTTATTACTTGGAGTGGCTCCTTGGGTTTGGGGCTCTCTACCCGTGATTCTGGCTCATCAACTAGAAATGTGACGGGATCAGTCTCACTCGATATTCTGCCCCGCTCACGTTTTCCACTGTTGTTAAGTTATTCGGTGTCGAATAGTAAAACTGAATCACAGATAAACTCAAACACACTAGGGGTTGTTTCAAGTGAGCGTGAAGCGGATTCCACCAGTTTTTCAGCCTATCAGCGCTACTCAGCACGCGATGGGACGCTCTACAGTGGCTGGCTGACATCTAACTACACCAACGCCCCTGCGCAGAGTGGGGTTGCTCGGGTGTGGGGGCGTGACACATCGAGGGGAATCAGTGCCGCTAGGCGCTTCGAATTTCATGCTGTTGAGGCAATGCTAAGAGAGTTTAGTAGTCGCTCAGTAGGCTCTGAATCGACCAGAAGGGCGGCGTCACTGTCGCACAATTATAGCCCTGAAAGTGAGTTTGGGGTGAATTCAGGGCTGACAATGAATGAAAGTGTTACTACGGCGAGCAGCGTAAGTAGTCGCTCGGTTACTTTGGGTAGTCGCTTCTTCTGGCGCCCCGATTACAGTAGCTTTTCAGTTAACGGCTCAATAAACGCAGGAGAGAATACCTCGTCAGGTAGTGGTACCCGTAAGGTTGATGCTCAGCTGGCAGGGAGTTACGGGTTGAGTCGTTCGGTGAGGATATCAGCGGGGGTTGGGGTGAGTCTGGTAGAGACTGAGGTGGGTAAAACGGGTAGTTCGAGCCAAAATATTGGCATCTCATACTCTTCAGATCGTTTTTTACTGGGCAAATACACTTGGGGTTGGAATACTGGGGCGGGATTATCAAATAGCCTTTCCCGTGGTGGCGGGCGCGATAGTAGCAGTGCCTCTGCCAATATATCACTTGGTCACTCTGCAAACAGACAGTTTGAGCTGGGAGAAAGATCATCGATTGGTTTGTCACTCAGTCAGTCTGGGGGGGTGTCACAAGTGATCTCGGAGAGTGGCAGTGATCTATCACTTGGTGGCGGTGTGCAAAAAAACATCTCTCACAGCGCCTCTGTGAATTATAGTCACTCGGGTGAGACGGGCACCACTAGCATCTGGAGCTCTCTGAGCGATAGCCGAGATTTGAATAGAGGTACTTCACAGCAAGCGCTTCAAGTAAGTCTAAGTCGTGATGAACGAGTGAGTCGCACCAGTGGTTTAATGGGGAGTGTTAATTACAACTACTCCCAGAGTAGTACCTTGGATGGAAAATCAAGTAGTTCTAATAGCGGGGGTGCGATGAGCTATTTTGATAGTCGCTTTTTAGGGGTTCACCGTTTGCGGTTGCAATCAGAACTCAGGTTGTCAGAAGCGGGTGGTGGTGAAACCGGCCTTGCTTTATCTTCATCTTTATCTAACAGGCTGACATACCAACTTGGCTTGCTGAGTGCCACGTTGTCGGCATCCTATTCGCATCGTACCAGTACTTCAGGTATCGATCAGCGCTATACGTTTAGCGTGACCCGTGCATTATAATATGCTATACACACAGTTCTTAACTTTTTGTTTTAAGCTGGAGAGGAGAGGAAATGAAAATAAAAGGCTTGGTTAAGTCTATGCGCTATGCGCTTATTGGGGGGGTGCTTGCACTGCTGCTGCCATTTTCGGCGAGTCATGCAGAGTATGGTGATGTTGTTATTAATAATTATGCAGATGCTGCTGGAATGCGGCCGGTGGTATTTCCACACTGGTATCATCGTATTCGCTTTCGTTGCAAGGTTTGTCATGCGGACCTCGGATTTGCATTTAAAGCGGGCGGCAATGACATTACAATGGAAAAGATCATTGATGGTCAGTTCTGTGGGGCATGTCACAATGGTGAGGTTGCGTGGTCAATTGAAAACTGCGGCATGTGTCATTCGGGTATACCTAATACACCGACCCAAATCCACGGTAGTACTGTGCAGAGACTGGTTGCACCTAGCTACAAGTCAATGAACGCCAAGTAGAATCAGGGTAAGGGGAGGAATATAAAATGAAAAAATTGATACTCGCAGGTGTAGGCCTGCTAGTGGTTGCTCTTGTCTCTACGCCAGTTGTTGTTATGGCGGCTGACACGGAAGCGGTAAGCTCTGCCAACTCGTTTAATCGTTTGCTACAGAAGCCGGCTGAAAAAAATCTACCGCCAGCGGAAGATGGAATCCATGATGCTGAAAATGATAATACCTATGTTCTGCAGCCACCTAAAATAGCATTCGACTCATTGGTACGCAGTGACTTTGGTAACTATGTTGATTGGATTAAATCATTGCGTGAGCAAAAGATCAGCCCTCGTAATGAGCGCATGGGGGGGGGCGAAGAGCCGATGATAATGGATCTCGATATTGTTCGAGAGGTTCGAGGTTCAATGCCTGATGTGATTTTCCCACATAAAGGGCACACCGAGTGGCTTCAATGTTCAAACTGTCATCCTGATATCTTTATCCCACAGCAAGGGGCTAACAGAATGAACATGGCCGGTATATTGCTGGGACAAAAGTGTGGTGTATGTCATGGCAAGGTTTCATTTCCGGTTGTGACAACCACCTGTCGTCTTTGCCATTCTCAGGCCAAGCCTGAAGGTTGGGCGCCTAGCAAAAGTTCGGCAAGTGTCGATAATCCATGGCAATAGCTCTATAGTCTGAGTGATTTTAACTTTATGATCACTTTAATAAGGTGCAGTATGGTGTTTGCTGTGCTGCACCTTTATTATTGTGAGGCTGAATAACAATTACGACGGGGGTCGTTATGTTATACCTAAAAAAAATTACTTATAGCTTGATAGTGCCAATTCTTTTAATCGGGTGTGGTGGCACAGAGACCAAGCCAGAAAAAATAGTAGATGAGAGTGAAAGTTTAGATCGTGGCGTTGTGCTCTCAGAAGAAATTATAAAGTCACCCTCTCCACCCGTTGAGTTACCAGCTTCGGCTCTTCCGGATCCCGCTTTCAGTGAGACCAAGGCCACTACTGAGTCTGATGTTGCGTTAGCTGACCTCGGGCCTAATTCCTACATTATTTCACTTAAAGTTAAGAGTGAAAAACACCCTTTTTACGGCGTTGGTGATTCAAAAGGCTTCGTTGTAGATGGGGTTGAGGGAAAGGAACTCATTCTAAAGAGGGGTGAAAGTTATTATTTCCATATCGACTCAACGCCGATGCACGATATGTATGTCTCGACCGATGAGATGGGGTGGGGGGCAAACATTGTAGAGGAGGGTGTTGAGGGTAATTTTGCTTTTAAGGGTGTCGTTACGATCACTCCGAATGAAAATACACCCGATATTCTCTTTTATCAGTGTCAAAATCACAAAGCGATGGGTGCTCGATTTTTTGTGGTAGATCAAGATGATACGCGTTCATTAGCGGAGTTGGTGGCTGCGCATGGCACCATTGGCAGGGTGAATGCGGTTAAAGGGGATGGGCCGAAGGTTTCGGATGTTGAGCTGAAGCAGAAGCTCTCTTACGCGAACATGGTGGTTATCTCCAAGCCAGCAAGGCGAGTTAAAAATAGCAATAACCCCGAAGCAAAGGCACTGTTTGAATCATCGCAAAAAAAATTAACAGAGGCGCGTGAATTACAGGAAGCAGGTGGTAATCGTGCGGCAATGAAGCTGATCGATGAAGCGCTACGCAACATGAGCCTAGCTTCACAGATGGTGCCAAGTGAAGGCCTTAAGGGCGAGCAGAAACAACGCTACAATAGTGTGGTTGAGCAACTTTCTCAGCAAGAGAGGAGCCATAAGGAAGCTTATGATCGGCTTTTGCAGGAGGGTGAAGATGTTGTCGGTTATGATCAAGGCGCAGTATCTGTTTATAAATCGAGCGCGAAGGCGCATGCCGATGCACAGCGCTACACGGCAGCGATCACTGATATTGAACAGGCTGACAGAGTTGTAACAACTGCGCTCAATGAAATGCTGGACTCAAGAACGGTAAAATATGAGCTGAACCTCGACACGCCGCAAGGTGAGTATGAGTATGAGCATAATCGTTATTTGGGTTACGCTGAGTTAGTTCCTGTTGCTATCGAAGAGAAGAAGCCATCGGCAGGGCAGATGATGCTGTTGAATAATTTTGTGGATAAGTCGAAAGCAATGAATGCCAAGGGAGAGGCGATGGCGGAGGATGGGAGCTACCCTGATGCAATCCGCTTGATGCAGGAAGCGACAAAACAGGTGCGTAAAGCGTTGCGTATGCTTGGTGTTAAACAGTAGGAAGGTTGGTTTATGTCGTTATTTGCTCAGGTAAGGCTATGGGCTGTCTGTCTCTTGCTGTTAGCCTCGGGTGGCTATGTTTATGCTCAGTTTGATAGTCAGGCGCACTTTCAACTTCATAATAAAAAAGTCCCGCTGGCAGAGGATCTTATTCACGACCCTGAAAATGAGTCAATTGATATTCTTCAGCCGCCTTATGAGGCGCTAAAAGATTTTCCTCGAGATGATGGTGGGTTGATTGACTGGATCGGTGCGGTTGATAATGGACTGATTACGCCTCGTGCTTCTCTCGAGGGAGATACTGAGATGCATGCGGTCGATTTGGACCTGGTTCTGCGTAATACCTCATCAATGCCTTTTGTGATGTTCCCGCATCTACCGCACACTAAATGGCTTACCTGTGAAAACTGCCACCCTGCTATTTTTCTGCCACAGAATGGTGGTAATTTTATTACCATGGCAGATATCATGCAAGGCAAGTACTGTGGTGTTTGCCATGGTAAAATTGCCTTTCCCCCTCTGGAGTGCGCTCGATGCCACAGTATCCCGAAAGACACTGGCGATATTCGCTAGGCATTGTATTTTCGCTCATCTTGCTATTGGCTGGCTGTAGTGCAGGTCAGCCAGTGGTACAGTCGGATGGCTCATCAAAACCAGATGCTCTTGCTAATGAGTCAACCTTGCTATCTGAGGCGGGCGGTGAAGTTGAAATTATCTCATCTGATGAGAGCGCCTTTGGTGATATCTACAGCTCCTTTACCCAAGAGATGGCTATCACCACAGATGCTGATATTGCAGCTGAAGCATCAAAGCTGCCACCATTAGAGTACCTCTACACTATCAACGGTGGTAATGATGCCATTGCATCTGATGTGCCAACTTGGGTTACGGGTGAGCGCTTCATTCGGTTTTTACAACCTTCTGGCTTTGATTTCTATAAGGGTGATCTCTATATTCTCGATTCAGCTCGACACACGATGTTTCGCTACCAGCCCGATGGCGAAAAGATTATTGCTGTTCTCGATTTGGGGGTGTACACGCGGGCTAATGTCGAGAGCATTGTGTTTAGCGAAGAAGGCTACTATTTTGTATCGGAGCCGATGAGTAGCCGTGTTTTGAAGTTTAATTCTCAAAATGTACTGGTAGACGTGTATAAGGACAGTGCGAATTTAGTAAACCCGGAAAAACTCCACTATGATGACCGACAAGGCAAGCTCTATGTGAGCGATGGTGTGTATGGGCGCATTGTTGTGATCTCAAAGTCGGGTAAGCTATTGTACGCACTGGGCAAGCGTGGCACGGCAAAGGGTGAGTTCATCCAGATTAGCAACTTTGTTGTCAATAATAAGGGTGATGTGGTTGTAACGGACAGCCTTAGTCAAAAGCCGATGCAAGTCATCAGTAATGATGGGCTGTTCATACAAGAGTATAGCCGTCGAGTACTCGACATACCGGGTGCGGTTGCGATTGACTCACAACAACGTATTTATGTTGCCAGCCACTCGGATGATACTATTCGTATTTTTGTCGATGGTAAGTTGCGCTGGCGGTTTGGAGGCTCGGGGACCGAGCCAGGAAAGTTTCGTGTGGTAACGCAAATGACGGTACATGAAGATAAGCTCTATGTGTTGGATACCCTTAATCGCCGTATTCAGGTCTTCCAGATAGGCGATTGATAGCTTGAGTTGAATGGTTGTTGTTTGTTTCTGTGGTATTTGATTTGTTGCATAGCTATTTTTGGGGTGTAAGGCCATTTTTAATTTTTTTGAAATAAAGAGCATCAATCGCAAAGATATTTTAAAGCGATCAGCAGTAGTGCTTTGCCTATTCAGCCTGCTTATCTTGAGTGGCTGTGCAGAGACAAAGTATGTCTTTAATTATGCCAATGAAGATGCGAAAGAGCTGCTCTGGCCAAAAGAGGAGCAGACCGCTCGCTATCGCTACGTTGGGCAGTTGCTTGGTGAACAAAACCTTTCTAGCGATTCTGATGGTGGCTTCACGGCAATTTTGATTGATGCGTTGAAGTGGGTTGCTGGTGTGTTTACTGCCAGTGGTGGCAGTAGTGCGATTGTTCTTCAACGACCGCAGGGTGGCACCACCGATGCGAATGGTCGTATTTATGTGGCAGATGCCAGTCGTCAGGCTATTTATGTTTTTGATCCGGCTACTGCAAAACTACATGTGTGGGATGACGCTGGTTCGGGTGGTTTTGTCTCGCCGGTGAGTGTTGTTGTGCTGGATAATGGCGAGGTTCTGGTTTCGGATGCACAGCTTGCGGCGGTGATTCGATTGAACTCGAGCGGTGTGCCGCTTGGCTTTTTTGCTGCAGGTATTATGGAGCGGCCAACTGGCCTGGCCTATGACGCAGTGCGGAATCTGCTCTATATTGCGGACTCGGTTGCGCATGACATCAAAGTCTTTAGGCGCGATGGCACGTTTGTTAAGCGCCTAGGCGGTCCTGGTGTGCTCGAGGGGCAGTTTAACGGGCCTACCCATCTCTCATATCGTGATAATAGGCTCTATGTGACCGACTCGCTCAATTCTAGAGTCCAGATATTTAATGGTGAAGGTGAATTTCTCTCTACATTTGGTGAAAGAGGGGTCTATGTCGGTAATATGCCACGACCAAAAGGCGTCGCTGCCGATAGTGATGGTAATGTCTATGTGGTCGAATCCTATCAAGACCATATGCTGGTGTTTGATGAAAATGGTGAATTCCTTATGCCTCTAGGTGGTACAGGTCATGGAATAGGGCAGTTTTACCTCCCGGCTGGTATCTGGATAGATGATCAGGATCGTGTTTACATTGCGGATATGTTTAATGGCCGTATAGTGATATTTCAATACCTTGGCCAAGAAGGTGTTTCGGTTAAGTTGCCCGCCTCAACTATTATCCCAAAATAATAATGAACACTTTACCCCCTTTCTGGTCGAAGCTCCGACTAGGTAACCCGACTTAAATATCCGGCTATGACTCAATATACCTCTAACACCACGAGCGGTGAAGTTTGACTATGCGCCTGTTCTCGGCAATGGCCTCTTTAAAAGTGACGCTGGTTGGCATGTTATTGCTGGCTGTAGGCTCGATGCTGACCTATGGCGGTGATACAGGTTATTCGGTGTGGGTGTTAATTGTGCCAATGTTATTGCTGGCGGTTAACTTAGCCTGCGCGATTGCAACGAATCGTAAAATTAATCGTCAACCTGGTTTGCTGCTATTTCATGTCTCTTTGCTCAGCTTGGTTATTGTAATTGCGGTGGGCCGTCTGGCTCACCTTGACGCTCAGGTTGAAATTGTGGTTGGGCAGAGCTTTGATCCCAGCCACCTGGTCGAGTTACAGCAAGGGCCGTGGCATGTTGGCGATTTAAATGAAATATCATTTTTACAAGGCCCTTACGCGATTAGCTATGAGCCAGGTGTTCAGCGTGGGGCAACCGCAAGCCAGATAGGTGTGCTGGACGAAAAGGGTCAGTTTTCCGAAGAGATTATTGTCGGTGATGATACCCCACTAATATTTGGTGACTACCGCTTATATACCTCGTTTAACAAAGGCTACTCGGTGATTCTTGAGTGGTTGCCAAGTGAAGGTGGCGCCTACACCGGTAGTGTGAATATGCCCTCATTTCCTCTTAACGACTATCGCCAAAAAAATGAGTGGAATCCACCGGGTAGTGATAACACCATCAAATTCTGGCTGAAGCTAAAAAATGAATACAATAAAGATGACTATTGGGTGCTTTCAATGGAAAACTCATCCGGTGTGCTGGTGGTCACCATCGATGATATGCGGGTTGAGTTACAAGAAGGGGAGTCGCTCCAGTTTGATGATGGCCAGTTAAAATATAAAGAACTAACCATGTGGATGGGCTACACCATTTTTTATGACCCAACACTGCGTTGGCTGTTTTTTATCTCTACTCTTGGTGTGCTGGGTCTTGGTTGGCATCTCTGGTCTCGTGCGGACCGCTTGTTGGGGAAGAATTTTGAAAATGAAACAAAGCGTGGTGTGAGTTGATGGTTTTAGCCGCAGAATTACCCTGGTTATGGGGGGCTCTCCTAGCGTTGGCATTGGCGACAGGGGCCGCAATTTGGGGGATGATACCCCGCTACTCGGGTGATGGTGTGTTGATAGAGCTGCCCTCAACGAAGCGTATTGAATCATTAGTGCTGTGGAGTTTGCTGCTCTCAATTGTGTTAATGACCATTGCCATGGGGGTGCGTTGGGACCGAGTTGGAAATGGCCCCTTCGTGAGCCTATTTGAGTTGCTGATGAGCCAGATCTGGAGTCTCTCCATTTTCTATGCGGTGATCTACTGGCGAGCGCCCAGCTTACGGGGTACCTCGGTCATTGTTTTTCCTGCACTCTGGGTGCTCGGCAGTTGGGTGTTGATTTTAGATCCGGTTGCCAGCTTCTATCCCACAACCTACTACAACAACTGGAAATGGGCACATGTTATATTTGGGAAAATATTTTTAGGGGCTGCACTCTTTGGTGTTGGGTTAGCAGGCATCGTACTGTTACGTCAAACACGGTTTGCGCCTATCTTCTCCAAAATGCCGAGTAGCGAGGTGCTCGATCATATTGCTTGGCGCTTTATGATGCTTGCGTTGATCTTTGATAGTTTGATGTTGATAGCCGGTGCCGTTTGGGCGCAGGATGCTTGGGGTCGCTACTGGCAGTGGGATGAGCTTGAGACCTCCTCATTCCTTAATTGGCTCTATCTTGGGGCGATTATACATCTTCGTATGACCTATCGCATTCCCCTGCCAGTGGGTGCATGGTTAGTGATTGGTGTTTTTGTTTTTGCGTTTTTGACCTATTTCGGAGCGCCCTATTTTAGTGCTTCAGCACATAAAGGAGTTGTATAAGCGTGATGCAGCAAGGTGACTACCAATATCTGATTACGGTTTGTGCATTAGCTGCAGTGGCTACCATTGTGGTGAGTATTAGTAATTTAACCGAAAACTTTTCAGACCAGCCGCTGGTTGCAGTGGCCGATCGAAAGCTCCCTGTTAACCCCTACTCAGAACCCCAGGGGCATGCCCGCGAAGTACGCCTTGCAGAAGCGGATGCACGTTTTCAGCAAGCCGTTATGATGTTGCACGCCAAGCGGTATGATATGGCGGTTAAGGCGTTGCACCGCGTGCTTGAACTAACCCCCCTGTTACCTGAGGCGCACTCTAATATGGGCTATGCGCTGCTGGGTACAGGTGAGTATAAAATTGCCTACGACTTCTTTAGTACCGCTGTTGAGTTGCGTAGTATGTTTGATAATGCCTACTACGGTATGGCGTTAGCACTTGAAGGACTTGGTGAGTATGAGGGGGCCATTGGGGCGATGCGCACCTATCTTCATTTGACTGCAGACCCTAACTATCGCAACAAAGCCGAGAGCTATATAGAGGGTTGGCGGCAAAAACTCGATAAGCCGTAAATGAAAAGTGATCACAGTAAACTCCCTTTATGGGTACTTATTGCGCTGATTGTGGGTATGTTGTTGCTGTTTTTCTGGCCCGAAAAAGAGCCTGAAAATTCTGACCACCTTCTTGGTCAGACCATAAATGACCTTCCGTTGATGGATCTGCAGGGTGGTGCGGTGAGTTACTCCCCGGTTGAAGGTAAGGTAACGGTGCTTAATTTGTGGGCTACATGGTGTCCGCCTTGTCGGGAAGAGATGCCCAGTCTGCAACGTCTGGCGGACGACTTGCCTGATGACCAGTACCAGCTTGTTGGTATTGCCATGGATCATGACGATCACCTGGTGAGGGAGTTTCTTGCAGAGCGTAATGTGGTTTTCTCAAATCTTCTTGATGCAACGGAAGATGTTATCACTCAAACACTCTCTGTTCAGGGCTTGCCCTCTACCTTAATAATTAATGAGCAGGGGCGTGTGATTGCAGTTATTCCGGGGGGGCGTGAGTGGGATAGTCATGACTCACGTGAGCTGATAGAAGAGGCTGTGCGTAATGACAGGGCGGCGCGGTAAATGCTCTCTCATAATATTTTCCCATTAGCTGAGCTAAGCAGTGGCCCCGCTTGGTTGGCTATTTAAAATTACTCTATTTGAGCACTTGTTGAGAGTGGGTGGTAAAGGGTTTGAGGGGTGTTGTTGATGGTGTTACACTCATGCGCTTTTACAGCCCGTGTATGACTTTATCGGGATAGAAACATCATTAAACAAGTGGTCAGATGTAATGTTGCAAATTCTTGATCTTGAATGTGTAAGAGGTGATCTCCTGTTATTTACAGGGCTTAACTTTGCACTTGAGTCGGGTGAGTTGCTGCATGTGAAAGGTGCTAACGGTAGCGGTAAAACTACACTACTGCGAACGGTTTGCGGCCTTTCACATCCGGAGTCCGGCGAGGTTATCTGGCAAGGTGAGGCTATTCGAAAGCAGGGAGAGCGCTACCGAGATGAGCTGACCTACATAGGTCACCTTAACGGGGTTAAGGATGAGTTGACTGTGCTAGAAAATCTGCGCATCGCGACCATGCTTTCAGGTGAGCATCACAGCGAGGATCAGTTGATCGATGCCTTGGTAAAGATAGGGCTGGGAGAGCGTATCGATCTGCCTGCTAAGGCGCTTTCACAAGGCCAGCGAAGAAGGGTTTCTCTAGCGCGTCTGTTGCTCTCAGAAAGCAAATTATGGGTTCTGGATGAGCCTTATACAGCGCTGGATGTTTCGGTTATTGCAACCTTGCAACAGGTGATTGCCCAACACTTGCAGGGCGGTGGAGTGGTGCTGCTCACTACGCATCAGGATGTGGATATTGAGGGCGTGGTTAAACAACTGACGCTGTCAGCGTGAGGGCATAAGATGTTTTCGGTTATTAATTTGATGGTTCGCCGAGATATATTGCTGGCCATGCGTCGACCACAGGATGTGATGACCTCGTTGTTCTTTTTTATTATTGTGGTCTCACTGTTTCCTCTCGGGGTAAGTCCCGAAATGGAGATATTGCGCACGATAGGACCCGGTGTCATATGGGTTGCCGCGTTATTAGCAACCATGCTTTCGCTAGGGCGGCTGTTTTCAGCAGACTACCAGGATGGCACCCTTGAACAGATGATTCTGTCGCCGCAGCCGCTCGCCTTGATGGTACTGAGTAAGGCCGTTGCGCATTGGTTGCTGACCGGAGTTCCTCTGGTTATGTTGACACCACTGCTGGGGCTTTTGTTAGGTTTGGGTGGTGAGGAAATTAAAGTTTTAACCTTGACACTACTGCTGGGCACCCCGGTTTTGATCTTGATTGGCTCAATTGGGGCAGCCCTTACCCTGGGTGTAAGAGGTGGGGGTGTACTGCTCTCACTGTTGATTTTACCGCTTTTTGTGCCGGTATTGATTTTTGGTACCGGCGCAGTTTCATCTATGAATGCTGGGATGGGTGTGGAAGCGCACTTCTCACTGCTGGGTGCTTTTCTGATATTGTCGCTGTTACTGACCCCTTGGGCGTCTGCAGCGGCGCTGAAGATTTCAATGGAGTAAAACGAGTTAATGGCCGCCGAACAGAGTGAAAAAAAACCGACTAGCTGGTTAAAATTCTCCTCACCACGTAACTTTTACCCGCTGGCGGGAAAAATGATACCTTGGTTTATGGGGCTTGCTGTTGTGTTAGTGCTTGCCGGGCTCTACATGACTTTTTTTGTGGTGCCACCAGATTACCAGCAAGGCAATAGTTATCGAATTATGTATATCCATGTGCCCGCAGCGTGGATGTCGATGCTTATCTATCTGTTGATGGCTTTCTATGCCGGACTTTATTTTGTTTTGAATGTGAAACTAGCCGATATGATGGCAGGCTCTTTGGCAATTACCGGTGCTATTTTTACTTTTATTGCACTCTGGACCGGAGCCATGTGGGGTAAGCCAACCTGGGGTACTTGGTGGGTGTGGGATGCGCGACTTACCTCTGAGCTTCTGTTGTTATTTCTGTATTTAGGCTACATCTCGCTGCGCGCCGCAATCGATGATCCCAATCGTGCCGCTAAGGCGAGTGGGCTGCTGGCGCTGGTTGGCGTGGTGAATGTGCCGATTATCTATTTCTCTGTGCAGTGGTGGAATACGCTTCACCAAGGTGCCTCAATCACCACAAACAAGACCAGTATGGCAACCGAGATGTTTATTACGCTCATGATTATGGTGTTTGCTTTCTGGATGTATACCATTGCGGTTGTGTTGATGCGTGTAAGAAATGAGATCATTGAACGTGAACGAGATACCAATTGGTTGGTCGAAGAGCTGGGTAAAGAGAAATGAACTGGGATAATCCGTCACAATTCTTCGCAATGGGAGGCCATGGCCTCTATGTATGGGCATCGTATGGTGTGTTGCTGCTGTTTATTTTGGTGGAGATGTTTACTGTCAAAAAACACCGTAAAGATATAACGCGACGTCTGAAACGATTAATACAAGCTCGAGCTAAAATGGTAGAAAAAGAATGAAGCCAAGAAATAAACGTTTACTTGTTGTGCTAGTCGGTTTACTGGGCATTGCCACAGTGGCCACACTGGTTATGAATGCTTTCAACTCCAATATGGTGTTTTTCTACAGCCCCACTCAGGTGTTGAATAACGAAGCACCGAGAGATCATACCTTTCGCCTGGGGGGGATTGTTGAAGAGGGATCACTGGCGCGTGCAAATGATGGCCTGACGGTAACCTTTAATGTGACCGACGGCTTGGAGATTGTGCCCGTTAAATATGTTGGCATATTGCCAGATCTCTTTAGAGAAGGGCAGGGTATTGTTGCTCAGGGCAAGTGGGGCAGTGATTCAGTATTCACTGCAAAAGAGGTGCTTGCCAAGCATGATGAAAACTATATGCCGCCTGAAGTAGCCGAAGCCCTTGAAGCGGCTGAGAAGGAAAAAGCGGCGAGAGAAACCAAAGCAGCTGCACAAGAGAATGAACCATCAACTGATACCCCTGTTGAAGGCATCAGCAAATAATAATAGCCGGTAAGGTTTGAGGAGTATTTTTAATGATCCCAGAGATTGGTCACTTTTCGTTAATCCTGGCGCTCTGTATGGCGGTGGTGCTAGGTACCCTGCCGATAATTGGCGCGGCCAAGGGCATTCACCCTTGGATGGCGCTGGCCCGCCCGGTGGCGACCGGATTGTTTGTTTTCACGGCAATTTCATATGTCTGTTTGACTTATGCCTTCGTAACAGATGATTTCTCTGTTTTATACGTGGCAGGGCACTCTAATAGTTACCTCCCCATACAATATAAAATTGCCGGTGTCTGGGGTGGGCATGAGGGGTCAATGCTCTTCTGGGTGACATCGCTCACACTCTGGATAGTCGGTGTTGCGGTCTTTAGCAAGAACCTGCCGCTGGACATGGTCGCCCGTGTATTGGGTGTTATGGGTGTTATCACGGTGGGCTTCATACTCTTTATGCTGTTGACATCCGATCCTTTTGATCGCCTGTTCCCCGCACCACTCGATGGTCGCGACCTTAATCCACTGCTGCAGGATCCCGGCTTGGTGATTCACCCACCCATGCTCTATTTAGGGTATGTCGGTTTTGCGGTTGCCTTTGCTTTTGCCATTGCGGCACTGCTGAGTGGTCGTCTTGATTCCACGTGGGCTCGCTGGTCGCGCCCATGGACAATACTCGCCTGGGTCTTCCTGACGATTGGTATCGCACTGGGTTCTTGGTGGGCATATTATGAACTTGGCTGGGGCGGTTGGTGGTTCTGGGATCCAGTCGAAAACGCATCGTTCATGCCATGGCTGGTGGGTACTGCGTTGCTTCATTCGCTTATCGTTACCGAAAAGCGAGGTAGCTTTAAAAACTGGACGGTACTGCTAGCGATTTTTGCATTTTCGTTAAGTCTATTGGGTGCTTTCTTGGTACGCTCAGGGGTTCTGACCTCGGTACACGCCTTTGCAACAGACCCTGAACGTGGTGGTTTCATTCTGATGTTCTTGCTGGTTACCATTGGTGTTTCGTTGGCGCTTTACGCATGGCGTGCGCCAAAAGTCGGCCTTGGCGGGCGTTTTCAGCTCTTTTCCCGCGAGTCACTGCTACTGACTAACAATGTGCTGCTGATAGTGGCAATGGCAGCGGTACTGCTGGGAACACTCTATCCCTTGCTGTTGGATTCAATGGGGATGGGTAAGATTTCGGTTGGACCCCCTTACTTCAATGCGGTATTTGTGCCGTTGATGTTGCCACTGCTGTTTTTGATGGGTATTGGGCCATTGGCGCGCTGGAAAGGAGCCTCAGTACCTGACCTCTGGTTGCGTCTGCGCTGGGCCTTTATCGCGTCGATCGTCATTGGTCTGTTACTGCCCTTTACCATGGGCGAGTGGCACGCGATGACCAGCGTTACCTTAATTCTTGCGGTGTGGATTACAGCGTCAATGATACGCCAGTTCTATGACCGCCTGACTGCTGCAAGTAGTAAAGGCTCAATATTTGCGCGACTAAAGAGAATTCCACGTAATTTTTATGGTATGCAACTGGCGCATTTCGGTATTGCCGTGCTTATTGTCGGTATTACGATGGTTGAGACCTATGAGCAAGAGAAAGATATGCGTATGGAAGTTGGTCAGACTGTAGAGATGGATGGATACGTCTTCCGCTTTGACGGCGTTGCCATGGTGACAGGGCCAAATTATGACTCAAATATGGGCACTATTCAGGTGCTTAAAGATGGTAAGGATTATGTTGTCCTGCATCCGGAAAAACGCACCTATCGCATTCAAACCATGCCGATGACCGAAGCGGGTATCGACAGCGGGATATTCCGGGATCTCTATGTTTCCCTTGGGGAGCCGGTGGGTAATGGTGCATGGAGTGTGCGTGTTTACTACAAGCCATTTGTTAACTGGATCTGGGCGGGGTGCTTCATTATGGCGCTGGGTGGTCTAGTGGCGGTCTCTGATAAGCGCTACCGAGTTCGGGCTAAGAAAAAATTGTTGGTCAGTGATGACAAAAAGCCAGCGGCGGCTGAAGGGAGTGTCTGATGGTTAAATATATTATCCCATTGGTTCTGTTTTTAGTGCTGGCAGGCTTTCTGTTTGCGGGGTTAAGCCTTAAGCCACGGGAAGTGCCCTCGCCATTCATTGGCAAAGCAGCGCCAGACTTTAACCTGCCCCAGCTGTTGCAGCCCGAAAAGAGCATTAGCCGCGATGATATGCTGGGCAAGGTCTACCTGTTGAATGTGTGGGCCTCGTGGTGCGTGACCTGTAAATATGAGCACCCGTTGTTAATGGAGCTTAAAAACTCAAGGTTGGTGGACGTTTATGGCCTTAATTATAAAGACAAGCGTGAAGATGCACGCTTGGTTTTACGCCGTACCGGTGACCCCTATGTTGTGAATGCATATGATGAAGAGGGTCGTGTTGGCATCGATTATGGCGTGACGGGTACGCCTGAAACATTTTTGATTGATAAAAATGGCACGGTGGTTCACAAGGTAATCGGGTCTTTAACTCCCGATATTCTTCGTAACTGTATTCTTCCTCTGGTCGAGCAGCTTAAAATGGCTGATCGACAAAATCAGGTTTCGCGGGAGGCGGTTGAGGCATGCGTTTAATGAGTCGAGTTCAGTGCACAGTTGCGCTGCTGTTGGTGTTGGTAAGCACTTCAGTGATGGCTATGGAAGCGAAGCCGATGGCCAAAGATACCGTTCTTGAAGAAAAAGTAATGGAGATCTCTTTTGAGCTGCGCTGCCTGGTTTGTCAAAATCAGACCATTGCCGACTCTGATGCCGAGTTGGCGGTGGATCTGCGAAATCAGGTGAGAGAGATGCTCGTTGCAGGTAAAACGGAAGAGGAAATTGTCGATTATATGGTTGTGCGTTACGGTGATTTTATTCTTTATCGTCCACCTGTTCAGCCCACAACTTATGTTCTTTGGTTTGGCCCTTTTATTCTCTTTGCGGTAGGGTTGGGGGTTTTGGTCATGAATATTAGAGCACGTCGTAGAAATAGTGTTGAGGCTGCTGAAGAGCAGCTCTCATCAGATGAGCTCGCACGAGTGAAATCGCTGTTAAAGCAGTCGTCAGGAGATGAAAGTAAATGATGTTTTTCTGGGTTATTGTCGTATTGCTTATTATTGCAGCACTTCTGTTTGTTATTCCGCCGCTCTTTCAAGAGACCGTTGGGGATGTTGAGGCGGACCAAAGCAAACGTGATGAGCTGAGCATTGCCGTGTTTAAAGATCAGATCACTGAGCTTGAGCGTGACCTGAGCAACGGTACACTCAGCCAAGAACAGTTCGAGCTTGCGAAGCAAGATACCGAACGTGAACTGCTTGAATCAACCCAGGCTGAGAAAGAGATGCAGAGCAGTGGTGATAAAATTGCCAATGCGATGGCGGCAAAGGCTTCTGCATGGGTCATTATCATTGCACTACCTATTCTGACAATCGCCTTCTATAACTCGTTTGGTGGTGGTCCTGAGGCTTTTGATCCATCACTGATTCAGGCGCAGGTTGACGCTGAAGGCCATCAAGGCAGTAATGTTGAGGAGATGATTGCCACGCTTACTCAGCGGCTAGAGGCGAATCCGGATGATGCTGAAGGTTGGGCTATGCTAGGGCGTTCTTACTATTTTGTTCAACAATATGGTGCTTCTGCACAATCGTATGCAAACGCAATTTCCAAGCAGCAAGTTGAGAGTCCAGACCTCTACGCTGATTATGCCGATGCGCAGGCACTTGCCAACGACCGCAGCCTTCAAGGTAAGCCAATGGAGGCGGTGATACGTGCGATACAGCTTGATCCAAATCACACCAAGTCACTCTGGTTGGCCGGTACCGGTGCTTATCAAGCAAAAGATTGGGCAGAGGCAAAACGCTATTGGGAGCAACTACTTGGCCTGATGCCTCAAGGGAGTGAGAATGCACAGATGATTGAGGCTAATCTGAGTGAAATATATCAACTTCTCGGCCAAGCCGCGCCAGAACAGAGCGGCACCCAAGCGGCTGTAAGCGCAGTGGTGCGTGGCACGGTAGAGCTGGATCCGGCTATCAGTGCACAGGTATCACCTGATGATGTGGTGTTTATTTTTGCTCGCGCTGCTAATGGCCCCAAAATGCCTTTGGCGATACTTCGTAAGCAAGTAAGTGACTTGCCGATGTCATTTACACTGGATGACTCGATGGCGATGACTCCAGAAATGAAGCTATCCAGCTTCTCTGAGTTGGTGATTGGCGCCCGGGTGAGTAAATCCGGAACCGCGATGCCGGGTCCTGGTGATGTTGAAGGGCTGAGTGGTGTTATCCGGTTATCTGATGGTAATGAGGTAAATCTGATTATTAACAATATTATTGAGTAAGTTATTTATGGGGGCCCCTGTTTAATCACTCGCCTCTGCCGCCTCAATGTGAAGCGTTATTTTTACATTGCGGTTGCAGAATGGGTGAATTGAGCCGGGGTCTCGTGTTATATTTAGCTTGAAAATGGCGTGCAAGGAATAAAAAATGAACCATCGTCTGATAGTGGCAGTCGCAGCGGCAGTCGCTCTTTTAAGTGGCTGTAGTGACGCAGATAAAACGGCGCCCACTTCCACACCAACAGCGGCAGAGGTCGCGGCGCAAGCGCCCTATAGAATTCAAGAGAGCTTTCAGGTTGGTGAGGGTGTCTATGTGCGCTCTGTTGCCGAAGATACCACCACCAATTCGCTCTGGATCGGGACTTCGGTGGGTGTGCTGCAGATCGACCTTCAAACCAATGACATGAAGGCAACCTATACCCGTGAAGATGGCCTGGCCAATGAGTATGTCTTCGCTATCTACACAGACAGCAAAGGATACAAGTGGTTCGGCACCGATGGGGGGGGGATGTCACGTTATCGTGATGGCGAGTGGAAAACCTACTTCCCGATGCATGGACTGGCAGATTATTGGGTCTACTCTTTTGCAGAACAAAAAGATGGGACTATCTGGGTAGGAACTTGGGCTGGGCTTAATCGTATTGATGGCGAAACCGAAGTTTTCAGTACCTACCTTGAAGAGCTGGTTAATGAGTGGGTTTATGGTCTGGATATAGATGAGCAGGATCGTGTCTGGATTGGTACCGAGGGCGGTGTCAACATGTACGACGGCGTAACGTGGCACGTCTGGACTCATAATGAGGGGCTAGGGGCTTCAAATGGAACCTCCCTTCCTGTGAGTGATAATACTGGCTTGGGCACGCGTAGCCGACATGACTTGAGTATCACTACAAATGGTGTTGAGACCTTTAATCCCAATTATGTTTTTGATATTGAGGTGGCGCAAGATGGTGCTGTCTGGGCAGGAACATGGGGTGGTGGTGTCGCCCGCTACGATGGTACAAGCTGGACAAATTACACCACCAACGAAGGCTTGGCCGGGAATATTGTCTACAGCATTGCCGAAGGCGCTGATGGCATGCTCTGGTTTGGTACTAATCGTGGTCTGAGTGGCTTCGATGGTAGCCGCTGGTTTACTTACAACAGCAGTAATGGCTTACTGGACAATAATGTTTACGATATTACAGTGACGCAAGATAACAGGGTTTGGGTTGGCACACGAAATGGTGTAGCAATACTTGCGCGATGAGCAACTTGAAATAGATAAAACTTAGAAGGAAGCAGAAGATGAACTTTAAGACACTGGGGATTGTTGTTGCTGTCGCGGCAGTGGTGGGTGGTCTGGCATACAATGCCGGAAGCAGTCAATCCACACCTGCACCGATCGTTATGCCCGCTTCTCAACAGAGTAATCCTGCGCCTGTTATGCCAGTGGCCGCAAATGCCTCAGCAATGCCTGCCGCAGCTCAGCCTAGGCTGCCTACGGCTCATAATGCTTATGATCGCTTTACCCACTTTAATGTTGGTCAGCGCAATGTCAAGAGTATCTTTGTTGATGGAAATATTGCCTGGGTGGGAACATCGGGGGGTGTCATCGAGTATGACATGACAACGGGTAGTCACATTTCACACAACGTAAATAGTGAAGCGCTGCTCTCTAATGGTGTTTTCCATGTCAGTAAAATTAATGGAAAAATTGCTGCGGGTACTTATGGCGGCGGGTTGAGCCTCTATGACACTCAAAAAGGTAGCTGGAAAAACTATAACATTCCGGAAGGGCTGGGTGATCAGTTTGTCTATGATGCAATGACCACTGCAAATGGTGATGTCTGGGTGGCAACTTGGTCAGGTGCTACTTTGATTCGTGGTGGTGAGCTTGATAACCCGGATGCTTGGGTAACCCATACCGTGAATAACACAAATAATGGGCTGGCCAATGATTGGGTTTATGGGCTTCAAGAGGGTAAAAATGGTGATGTCTGGTTGGCCACAGAGGGTGGTTTGACTCTTTTCCGTGACGGTAAGTGGAGCTCATGGAATCATGACGATGGCTTGGGTGCCAAGTATGATGAGGTGAAGGATGATATTAAATTTACCAATGACCCGGGTGATGCCAGTAAGCACCATGCACGTCAAAAAGTAGAGCAGGGGCTGGAAGAGGTTGATATTGCATTTAACCCCAATTACATCATCTCTCTGGTTATCGATGATGACGGCAATGTCTGGTGTGGTACTTGGGGCGCGGGTCTATCGATGTTTGATGGTGAAAACTGGAAGACTTATACTCAGTCTGATGGCCTACCTGCTAATCATATCTTTATGCTGCACAAAGATAAGTTTGGCGACATCTGGGCGGGTACAAGTAAAGGCCTTGCCAAGTTCAAGGGAGATGGAAAAGGTTTTGATGTTAAAACCAAGCTGGATGGCCTCTTTAGTGATAATGTATTCTCAATGGCTGAAGCGGATAACGGTTCGGTATGGCTAGGTAGCTTTGGCGGCGTAGCACTTTTCCGTGAGTTTGATTACTGATAGGCAAGTGGTTGTTAACACATTAAAAGGCCCAGCCGGTGTCAAAACCGGCTGGGCCTTTTTTGTTGCTCTCTTGAGCATCAGGCAGTGATTAATTGCGCTTTGCCTCCATCATATCCTGATAGCCACCTGCGTTTAACACATCGGTAAAGCCGTGCTCACGTAGAACTGCTTCAGCTTTCCCAGCACGTCCACCACTACGGCAATAGAGGACGATTGCGCGTGATTTATCCCCTCCCAACTCACTGATTCGATTGGCAAGCTGATCATGTGGAATTAGAAGTGCATTGTAGAGGTGCCCTTGTTGGTACTCTTCTGGTGTTCGTACGTCAAGCAGCAGAGCCCCTTGGTCAATTAACTGCCAAGCCTGTTTTTCTGTTGACCCGTTATCTGCAACCTGACTACAGCCTGCACTGAGAAGCAGAGCGATAATGAGTAGCGAGATGGTTGTAATACGTGGCATGAAGTAACTCCTATGATAAGAATATGATAATGAGGGAGATCTTTGCGGCCTCTCGTGAAAAGGCCACAATAAGTTTATTAACTCGAGAGGTAGACAGTAAGCTCGAGTAAACATTCACCCTTTCGGTAAGTTTTTTGGGTACATTAAACTTCGGTCACCTCTTGTTTTTCATCAGTGAAATAGAGTGCGCCATCACTTATCCAGCGCAGCAGTAGACGGCTTAGCAGTGGATCATTGAGGTAGGGGGAGAGCTCCTGGTGACAATAGTGGGACTGATCACAAATGATATGCCCAAAACCGACCTGCTCTGGATTTAGTAGGTGCTCATCACCATCGATATAGAGATTAATGGCACCACTGGCGAGGGTGATGAAGTTAAATCGGCAGTGGGCATGGCGAGTGAGAGGGTTTGTTTTAAAGTGTTGTAAGCACTGCTGGCGGGTGAATGGCTGCTCAGGTAAATAGCGCGCCATGGGTTGATTCGGTTCGGTTATAAAACGGCCAAACCAGCGCCCGATACTGTCGCTGTCGAGCGGCATTTCACGTAGTAACATGGTCACTCTTTTGATTGTTTCCGGGGTGATTTCGCTTGGGTGTGCCTGCACGGTGAGTGCGGGGTCAGATAAGTGTCGTTTTCCATCGTGCTGTTCCAATATAAAATCAAAATAGCTGGCAAGTAGCTCGCTTTGTGAGAGTGCGCGGTAGCCAATTGAGTAGGTAAGGCTCTCACCTTGAGCAACTCCATGATGCGCAACACCCGGTGGAAGGTAGAGGATATCACCGGCTTCAAGCGTCCACTGGTCTTCGCTGTGGAATGTTTTCATGATGCGCAGTTCGATATCATCAATGACGTTATCTTCATCAACTGGCAGGGTATTTATCTGCCAGTTTTTTCGGCCCTCAACCTGTAGTAAAAACACATCATAACGATCATAGTGAGGGCCAACCGTCCCTTGGTCGGGTGAGTAGCTGATCATGATATCATCTAGCCACCAACTGGGAATGAAGTTGAAGATATCGAGCAGCTCGGCCAGCTCGGGTATCTGTTTATTAGCCTCTTGTAGTAGCAGCGTCCAATGGCTTTCAGGTAGGTTGGAAAAGTCATGCTCTTCGAATGGGCCGTGGCGAAGCTCCCACGGGTGATTGCCACCCTTCTCGATCACAATGCGTGACTCAACTTCATCTTCGCAGGCTAGGCCAGCCAGTTCATCGGCTGATATGGGTGACCTGAAATCGGGAAGTGCGCCCCGGATCAACAGTGGCTTCTTTTGCCAATATTCAGATAAAAACTGCTGCTTTGAAATATCGCCAAAGAGTGAGCGGGTAGGGCTGTTCTTCATTAGATAAAGGCCTAAATAATTGCAAGTGGGGTGATTTTACTCATTTCCATAGCGACGGGTGAGATCATGAAATGCATCGATTCTACGGTCTCTGAAGTAGGGCCAAATCCGCCGAACCTGCTCTGTACGTGCTTTATCAATCGTCGTGACCAATATCTGCGGCTCCTCTTCTGCACGGCATAGTAATTCACCCTGCGGGCCACAGATAAAGCTCCCCCCCCAAAACTGGATGCCCAACCCCTGCGCACTAGGGTCTGGTTCATGTCCACAACGGTTACATGAAAGCACCGGCAGGCCATTGGCGATGGCATGGCTGCGTTGGATTGTTATCCAGGCATCCCGTTGCCGTTGCTGCTCTGTATCGTCGTCACTGGGATCCCAGCCAATTGCCGTGGGGTAGAGTAGTAACTCTGCACCCCTCATGGCCATCAGGCGCGCCGCTTCGGGGTACCACTGATCCCAGCAAATCAGTATCCCCAGCTTCCCCACCGAGGTCGCTATCGGTGTGAAGCCTAGGTCACCGGGTGCGAAGTAAAATTTCTCATAAAAACCGGGATCATCGGGGATATGCATTTTTCGATAGCGTCCGGCCAGGGAGCCATCCGTTTCGATAACCACCGCAGTATTGTGGTAGAGGCCGGGTGCGCGGTGTTCAAAAAGTGATGCGACGATAACAATATTCAGCTCTGCGGCGAGCTGGCCCAGCTGCTCAGTGCTGGGGCCGGGGATCGTTTCAGCAAGATCAAAGTGACGGGTCTCTTCCGTTTGGCAAAAATAGGGGCCAGTATGCAGCTCTTGTAACAAAACCAGCTTGGCACCTTGTTCATGGGCCTCGCGGATACCTTCAACTGAGATTGAAAGGTTATCTTCCCGGCTTGGAGCGAGCTGTTGTTGAACCAGTCCTACGGTGAGATGTGTCTTCATGGTGGTTACTCTTGCTCTAGGTTGCTATCAAGGGAGAACACCTTCCGGTAGCTGCATGGTGACGCAGTGCAGGCTGCCAAATTGCTGAATCAGCGGTAACGAAGGGATGCCAATAATCTGCCGATCAGGGAAGCCCAGTTGTAGGCGCTCTAATGCGCACCTATCTTGCGGATCATCATAGGTTGGTGCCAGCACAGCGCCGTTGATCACTAAGAAGTTAGCATAACTGGCGGGTAGTTTATCCCCTTTTTTATTGCGCTTTATTTGCGGCCATGGCAACGGGATTAGCCTGTAAGGCTCACCCTTCACGGTGCGCATCGCTTGCAGCTGTTGCTGCATGCGTCTCAGGGCGGGGTAATGTTCATCATTTATATCATCGCAGCTGACGTGAATAATCGTTTTATCATCACA
Organism: Gammaproteobacteria bacterium; assembly: GCA_021647245.1. NCBI lineage: Bacteria > Pseudomonadati > Pseudomonadota > Gammaproteobacteria > Gammaproteobacteria bacterium. Next base: position 17,962 of record JAKIVC010000021.1, on the reverse strand, counting down.
GAATCGCGCCAGCGTATCGATGTGGCTATCGGTATCATCACCTGCCAGATAACCATCATCCAGCCACAATACTCTTGATAGACCAAACAGTTGGCAGAGCTGTTGTTCGATGCTGGCTTTGTCCATGTTGGGGTTGCGTGTGGGTGACAGCAGGCAGTGGGAGCTGGTGAGTAGCGTACCACAGCCATCTGATTCAATGGCGCCGCCTTCGAGCACCATCTCAACCCGTTTAAGTGGGGTGTGGCCGAACGCACCCGCCGCATGCAGGTGTGTTGTTATCTGGTTATCCAGCTTTGCTGTGAATTTGCCACCCCAAGCATTAAAGGTGAAATCAAGGAGTGTGGGTTTTCCTGCATCTAAAATGGTGATGGGGCCATGATCTCGTGCCCAGCTGTCGTTGCTGTCAACGAGATATAGCGTTATGTTTTTCAGGTTGACTGCAGATTTTGTCAGCTGTGCAAGGATGTGCTGGCGATGCCTCTTATTGTTGGCACTAATAATGAGTAGCTGGCGCTGGGCAATCTGCTTGGCAAGGGTGACAAAGACAGCCTCTACTTGATCGAGGCACGCTCGCCAGTCGGTGTTGAGGTGAGGCCAAGTGAGCATCACACCACTTTGCGGTGCCCATTCCGCCGGAAGTGTGATTGCACAGTCACTTGTTGCTGTTTGTGGCATGGTCTCTCTAGGTTTTTCTCAGCTGTGGATAAATACGCACAGATTTAACCGTGTTCCCCTTGGTTTTAATAATGTCGATGGGGTAGCCCGCTAAGCGGAGGCTGGTGCCCGCCTTGGGGATATCTTCAAGATATTCGATAATTAAGCCGTTGAGTGTTTTTGGGCCATCAGTCGGCAGATCCCACTGCATCAGTTTATTGAGCTGGCGGATGTTGAGGCTGCCATCAATGATATAACAGCCATCCGTTTGTTTGTGGATATCTTTATGAGCCGCAGAGGGGTCGGAGGTGAACTCACCGACAATCTCTTCCAGAATATCTTCCAGTGTGATCAGTCCCAGCATCTCGCCGTATTCATCAACCACCACCCCCATTCGCAGGCGGTTATGTTGCATCTCTTGCAATACGTTGTGCAGTTGCGACCCTTCAGGGACAAAGTAAGGTTCCTGGATTATGTTGCGAATTGTTTCGCGAGTAAGCTCGCCACGCATCTGTTTGTGCAGGGCGTTTTTCAAGTGCAAAATACCGACAACATTGTTGATATCATCATCGTAGACAAGAATTCGTGTGTGCTGGCTGCTGGTTAGCTGTTTGATTATTTGATCTTCATTGTTTTTAAGGTTAATGGCAAAAACCTCGTTACGAGGAATCATAATATCCTCAACAGTGACCTTCTCTAGGTCGAGAATGCTTAGCAGCATCGCCTGATGTCGATGGGGGATCATTATGCCCGCCTCATTGACCACAGTGCGCAGCTCTTCCCTCGAAAGGGTGTCGCTGTTGTTCTTGTCCAAGGGAACGCCAAGCAGCCGAAGCACTGAGTTTGCCATTAGGTTGGTGACCCAGACAAGGGGGTAGAGCAGTATCAATAACGGCCTTAAAATAAAGCTAACAGGAAAAGCGAAGCGCTCTGGGTGCCGTGCAGCAATGGTTTTTGGCGCGACCTCTGAAAATATCAGAATAACAAATGTCAGAATACCGGTAGCGATTGCGATGCCAGCCTCACCATAGAGGCGCATGCCGATTATTGTCGCCAGTGCAGAGGCGCAGATATTGACAAAGTTATTGCCGAGCAGAATCAGGCCAATGAGACGATCGGGTGTGCTCAGTAGTTTTTGTGAGCGTATTGCGCCGCGATTACCTGATTTGGCGAGGTGTTTAAGTCGATAGCGGTTCAAGCTCATCAGGCTGGTTTCAGAGCCAGAAAAAAATCCAGAGAGCACTAATAAAAACGCCAAGATGCCAAATAGCATCTCAATTGGTATCTCATCCAAGGATGAATCCCTCAGTTAGTCGGGTGAATATAAATGGGTGGTTAGAGCAGTGATAGATCATGTGGTTAGTGGGTGATGATGATTTCCAAAACCACCTTACTTCCAAAATAGGCAAGGAACAGTAGTGCAAAGCCTGCCAGGGTCCAGCGGATGGCAGTGCGGCCACGCCAGCCGTGATAGTGGCGACCCCAGAGCAGGGTTGCAAAAACAGACCACGCAGTAATAGAGAGTACGCTTTTGTGTGCCAGCTGCTGGGCAAACATATTTTCGATATAGAGCATTCCAGTCGCTAGGGCGATGGTGTGTAGTACAAATCCTGTCGCAATAATCTGGAATAAAAGTGTCTCCATAGTCTGTAGCGGCGGCAGGGCGCGTATGAGTCCGCCTGGCTTGCGACTGCGAAGATGACGGTCTTGCAATAGAATAATGAGCGATTGAATAGCGGCAACCGTGAGTGCGCTATAGGCCATGATGGAGATCAGTATGTGGAATTTTAACTCACTCGACACATCGGCCGAGACGATGTGGGTACTGGGTATGAGTTGCTCAACCAGTAATGTTACCGCAGCCGCTGGAAGAAATATGACAATCAGGCTCTCCAGAGGGAGTCGGAAATTAGCCAATATCAGAATCAGGGCAATCAGCCACGTTATGAGTGATGCCGCGTTGGTGACACCCAGGTTGAGTCCCGGCGCTAAAAAAATATCCTGGGAGAGTGCGGTGGCGTGCAGTAGCAGCGCAAGCAGTGCTAACCCCATGATCAGGTTTTTCCCGCAAACTGCGCGGCTGTGCTGAGCGTGGCGTAAGGCGTGGAAGCGGTAGAACAGTAGCGTGGTGGCTGTCAAGTAAAGCAGGATAGCTCCGATACTGGTAAACGTCGAACTCATAGGTAATTTTCTATATGGTTGGTTATAGATGCGAATGATGGCACAACTGCGCAGTGCATAGAAGCATTTGCTCAGATTACCGTGTTTTTTTATCGTGTCACTTTAACTCAGCTCACTCACGAGTTATGTGCAATCTCACTTGCCTATTGATTCCACGGGAGATATTCCCTCCACCACTTGCAATCACTGATTTGGATGTTTTTCTGTTAAACCAACACCTTGCGCGTTTTTTAGCGGATGGGTGAAGTATCCAAGTTAACATTGTAACCGTTGTCAGTGATGTGTGGCCCGGCCTTACGTGCAACTGTCAAATAGATCACGAAGAATTAGTGTAGACTGAAACTACGCACGTTTGTTTCAAAGATCGTTACAATGGGCCGTTAGCGAACGCGCCTCAAAATAGATGAGAGTAGTTTCATCTTAACCTAAATTTAGCCGGCCTACTCAGGGGTTTTCTAAAAAATCTGTCGGTATGGTAAAGTCTGGTGAATTATGAAATTGAAAATATTGGGTAGCAGCGGTGGCATCGGCGGTAAGTTGCGTACCACGTCTCTGATGATCGATGATGATATCCTCATTGATGCAGGCACTGGTATCAGCATACTCTCGCTGGCAGAAATGGAGAAGCTGCAACATATTTTTTTAACGCACTCCCATCTGGATCATATCGCCAACCTACCTCTTCTTATCGACAGTATCTTCGAAAAAATAAAACGACCTATCACGGTTCATGCACAGCCCGCAACCATAAAGGCACTCAAAGATCATATTTTCAACTGGGTGATTTGGCCAGATTTCAGCTGTCTGCCTAATGAAGAAAACCCTGTGATGGTTTTTAGCGAAATGGTACCCGGTAAACGGGTATCCATAGGTGATCGAGAATTCGAAATGATACCGGTCAACCACACGGTGCCGAGTGTGGGTTACTACGTTCGCCAGGGTGAGAAGTCATTTGCCTTTAGCGGTGACACCACCACTAACGATACCTTCTGGGCTGGGCTGAATCTGCGTGAAGGACTGGACGTGCTGATTATCGAAGTCGCTTTTCCAAATGCACAGATAGCGCTTTCAAAGGCAGCATTCCACTACTGTCCCAGCTTATTAGCTACTGATATTGTCAAGCTGGAGCATACTCCGCGAATTTACATTTCACACCCGAAGCCCGGCCAGGAGAAGATGATTGAGGCCGAGCTCAAAGCGTGTGGTGTCTGTGATGAATTTATATGTTTGCAGGGAGATGAATCTTTTGCGGTATAATGCCTCCCCATCACGTTTAAACAACAGGGTCTGTTATCACCATGTTTGAAAATTTAACTGATCGCCTGGGTCGTACGCTGAAAACATTGCGTGGGCAGGGGCGCCTTACCGAAGAGAATATCAAAGAGTCATTGCGTGAAGTGCGCATGGCACTGCTGGAAGCCGATGTTGCTTTGCCGGTGGTGCGTGATTTTGTGGGGCAGGTTAAAGCACGTGCGGTGGGCGAAGAGGTGCATAAAAGCCTGACCCCGGGGCAGGCACTGATCAAGATCGTTAATGAAGAGCTCACCACGCTAATGGGTTCTACCTGTGAAGAGCTGGACCTGGCTGCTCGTCCTCCTGCGGTTGTGCTGATGGCGGGTCTTCAGGGTTCAGGTAAAACGACTTCGGTGGGTAAGCTCTCTCGCTGGTTAAAAGAGCAAAAGAAAAAATCAGTACTGGTAGTGAGTGTGGATATTTACCGCCCCGCCGCCATCGAGCAGCTGGAGACACTGGCAAAAGAGGTGGGTGTCGAGTTCTTCCCAAGTACTACCGATCAAAATCCAGTTGATATTGCTCAAGCCGCAATTCAGCACGCAAAAGTTCAGGCAATTGATGTTGTATTGGTTGATACCGCAGGCCGACTGCATATTGACGAATCAATGATGGGGGAGATTACCCGCCTGCATGAAGCGATCGACCCGGTGGAAACACTGTTTGTGGTTGATGCCATGACGGGACAGGATGCAGCTAATACTGCAAAAGCCTTTAATGAAGCGCTCCCCCTGACAGGCGTTATCTTGACCAAGACCGATGGTGATGCTCGTGGTGGTGCCGCGCTCTCAGTTCGTCATATCACCGGTAAGCCAATTAAATTTCTCGGCGTAGGTGAAAAGAGCACCGCACTTGAGGCGTTTCACCCGGATCGTGTGGCATCGCGCATTCTAGGGATGGGCGACATGCTGACGCTGATTGAAGAGGCGCAGCAGAAGGTTGATCACAAAGAGGCTGAAAAACTTGCCCGAAAATTAAAAAAGGGTAAAAGTTTTGATCTGGAAGATTTTCGCAGCCAACTGCGTCAGATGAAAAAAATGGGTGGCATTACCAGCTTGATGGATAAGCTGCCAGGCGTTGCCAGCATACCTAAAAATGTAAAAAGCCAGGTGAATGATAACGAACTGGTGCGCCTTGAAGCGATCATTAACTCAATGACTCCAGGAGAGCGCCGCAAGCCGGAGATCATAAAGGGTTCACGCAAGCGGCGTATAGCCGCAGGCTGTGGCTTGCAGATACAGGATGTCAATCGTCTGCTAAAACAGTTCAACCAGATGCAAAAAATGATGAAAAAAATGAACAGCAAAGGCGGTCTGGCCAAAATGATGCGAGGCATGGGTGGCCGGATGCCGCCAGGCGGTGGATTGCCTCCCGGTGGAATGCCATTTTGATTTCCTGGGGATTAGGGTTAAATATTTCTATTTCTATTTTTAGTAAAGTTGGGTAAGATACGCGCCCAAATTCATTACGATTCTGTCGACTGACAGAGTTGTTTAATTTATGTACAGAGAGAGGGTTTTTAGTTCATGGTTACTATTCGTTTGTCACGCGGTGGCTGCAAAAAACGTCCATTTTACAGCATTGTTGTAAAAGATAGCCGTGCTAAGCGTGACGGCCGCTTTATTGAGCGCCTTGGTTTCTTCAACCCAACCGCTCAGGGCGAAGAAGAGCGCCTGCGTATCGACAATGAGCGCGTATCGTATTGGTTGGCTCAGGGTGCCCAGACTTCTGATCGTGTTGCCAATCTGCTTAAGTCAGTGGCGAGTGCATAAATTCCATACCAGGAATTTTCCACAAACACACCTTAAAAATAGCGTGTGCAGTTGTTTTAAGGCGTTGGCATGAGTCAGGACGAGCAGGATTTAATCCAGGTGGGCCGGATCTCCGGCCTTCACGGTGTTAAGGGATGGGTCAAAATATTCTCTTACACCCAGCCTCGAGAAGGTATTCTCAAATATACTCCGTGGTTAGTCAAAGTGGCTGGCCAGTGGCGCCCCTTCAAGCTAAAGGCGGGTCGAGCTCAGGGCAAAGGTGTTGTTGCGCATGTCGAGGGTTATGATGACCGAGATGTGGCTGCCACACTAATGAATTGCGATATTGCCATCTTGCGTGAGCAGCTGCCAGCGGCAAAAAAGGGTGAGTACTACTGGATTGACCTTGTGGGTCTGGCGGTGGTCAACGCCGAGGGTTTATCCCTTGGTAGCGTTCAAAAAGTGATGCCCACAGGTGCCAATGATGTGCTGGTTGTTGAGGGTGTCAACGGTGAAGAGCTGCTGATCCCTTTTGTTAAGGATCTCTACGTGCTTGATGTTGACCTTGAGTCGCGATCTATTACGGTCGACTGGCAGCTCGATTACTGATGCGTATAGAGCTGGTTACGCTATTCCCGGAGATGTTTGATGCCATAATGGACTATGGTGTAACGGGGCGCGCAGTTGACCGGGGGCTTTTAAAGCTGGGCTTTAATAACCCCCGGGATTATGCAACAGACCGTCATCGCACGGTAGATGATCGCCCCTATGGTGGCGGCCCCGGCATGTTGATGAAAGTGGAGCCGCTGAGAGAGGCGATTCAAGCCGCCCGCAGCCGAGTGTCGGGTGAGGTGAAAGTGATCTATTTATCACCTCAGGGGCGTGTGCTGGATCAGTGTGGAGTCAAAGAACTCAGCCTGCGTAATAACCTGATTGTTATTGCGGGGCGTTATGAAGGGGTTGATGAGCGCCTGATTCAGTCACAGGTGGACGAAGAGTGGTCCATTGGTGATTATGTGCTTAGTGGCGGTGAATTGGCCGCTATGGTGATGATCGATAGTGTGGCAAGATTACTGCCGGGTGTCTTGGGTCATCAGGAGTCAGCACTTCAAGACTCTTTTTACCAAGGGCTGCTGGATCACCCTCACTATACTCGTCCCGAAAAAATGGCTGAGGGTGAGGTGCCAAAGGTGCTGCTTAGCGGTAATCATAAGGCGATAGAGCGCTGGCGACACATGCAAGCGCTGGGGCGAACCTGGTTAAGGCGGCCAGAATTGCTTTCTGATCAACCGCTTACCGATGAACAGCAAGAGCTCTTGCGGATTTTTTTGCAAGAAAATGAACAGAGTTAAGAATTTTGGCGTATAATGCGCGCATAATTTTGGGAGTAGCAAATGAGCAACATTATTGATCAAATTAACGCGGAGCAAATGGGCCGTAAATTAGCGGACTTCGCGCCGGGTGATACGGTTGTGGTTCAGGTTAAAGTAAAAGAGGGCACACGTGAGCGTTTGCAGGCATTTGAAGGTGTTTGTATTGCTAAGCGTAACCGTGGTTTAAACTCCTCATTCACAGTGCGTAAAATATCTCACGGTGAAGGTGTTGAGCGTGTTTTCCAGACCTATAGCCCAGTTGTTGCGGATCTTCAAGTTAAGCGTCGTGGCGATGTACGTCGCGCCAAGCTCTACTATCTGCGTGCCTTGGAAGGTCGTGCTGCGCGCATTAAAGAAAAGCTGGTTTCTAAAAAGTAACCCGCTGAGTGCGTTGCACGATTCATATTTTTCTTGCAGGAATGAGAACTATTTATCGTGCACTGCGCCCGCTTCTTTCGCTGTAGTGGCGAATAGCTTGAAAAGCAGCTGTCATGAAAAGATGACAGCTGCTTTTTTATGCCTGCTTGAAAGCCGTTCTGAAAGAAGTTCTCTTTGTCGGTACAGGTGCCTTTAACCATGAGTGTAATGGATCAACTTAGCCTAGATCAGCAGCAGTTGATTGAGTTGTTTATTGATGCTTTATGGATGGAGCGGGGCCTGAGTGACAACACCCTTGCCGCCTATGGAATTGATTTGGCAAGCCTATCAGCATGGCTTTACCGTCAGAGTTCAAAGGGCTTACTTGAAGCTGATAATAGAGATCTTTTAGACTACTTGGCCTACCGTGTTCAGCAGAAAACAACACCACGCTCAACGGCCCGTATGCTCTCTTCAGTTCGCCGTTTTTACCGTTATCAATTGAGGGAAAAGCGCATTGTGGTGGATCCCAGTGGGCGTATTGAGACACCTAAAATTGGGCGAAGCCTGCCTGCTGCATTATCAGAAACCGAAGTGGATGCGCTACTGGATGCGCCGGATACTCAGCGACCAAACGAACTTCGTGACCGCGCAATGCTGGAGGTGATGTATGCCTCAGGGTTGAGAGTCACGGAGCTAATTAGCTTGCAGCAGTCACAGATTAACCTGCGCCAGGGGGTTGCGAGGATTTTTGGCAAGGGCTCTAAGGAGCGCATTGTTCCATTGGGAGAGGAGTCCATAGAGTGGCTTCAGCTCTATTTCTCACAGGCTCGACCCCACTTGGCAAAAGGGGCTGCAAGTGAGACGCTCTTCATCTCATCTCGAGGGACACAGGTGACACGGCAGACATTCTGGTACGCCATTAAACGCTACGCTCAGCGTGCTGATATTACCAAAAAACTCTCACCACACACCCTCCGGCACTCCTTTGCAACCCACCTTCTTAACCACGGCGCTGACTTGAGAGTCGTGCAGATGCTCTTGGGGCACAGTGACCTCTCCACAACCCAGATCTATACACATATTGCCAAAGCAAGGCTACAAGCGCTGCATGCAGAGCATCACCCTAGAGGTTGATCTGACAGTGTCTGCAAGCGCAGAGTTAGAAACTCAGGTTAAACTATGGCATAGTTACGCGGTCTTAGATAATGATGGCGTTAGGAGGCTGTCGGACTGAGGTGATCGTAGCGAGGGAAAGCCATTTTGAGCCCATTTTTTGATCGTTTGAGGCAAATATTGGGCATATTCAACGAAAAGGGTCGGAATGGCTTTTCCGCAGTCGATTCACCCTCAGTCCGGCAGCCTCCTAGTCCGGCTGAAAACGAATTAATAACTTAGGTAAATAATATAATGAAGAGAATGCTGGTGGCCATGCTGGCCCTGTTGATAAGCGGTGCCACGCTAGCGGATGACACTGAAAATGATATTCGTGAGGCAATGAGCAAGCTTGCCCCTGACCTGAAGCTGGATTCGGTGAAGGAGTCACCCATTGAGGGGTTATATGAGGTGGTATTTGGTTCGGAGGTAATCTATCTTTCCAGTGATGGCAAATACCTGATCCAAGGGAGCATTATTGAGACGGCAACCCGGAAAAACCTGACAGAAGATGCCCGTGGTGCAGGCCGCACCAAACTGCTTAACAGCCTGAAAGATAATGATATGGTGATCTTCGCTCCCAAAGACAAAGAGACCAAGCATGTTGTGACGGTTTTTACCGATATTGATTGTGGCTACTGTCGCAAGCTGCATGATGAGATGGATGCATACAATGCGCTGGGTATTGCGATTCGCTATGTCGCTTATCCACGAGCAGGTGCAGGTTCTGCGGCGTTTAAAAAGGCGGAGATTGTCTGGTGTGCAGAAGATAAGTTGAGCGCCATGACCATCGCAAAAGCTGGCAAGTCACTGGATAAGAAGGTTGAGTCAGGTGAGATAGTGCTGAAGAAGGATTGTGTCTCACCGGTACGCGATCAATACATGATGTCTCGCGCCCTGAATTTGAGTGGCACCCCAGCACTCTTTTTGGAGAGTGGTGAGCTGATCCCAGGCTATGTCTCTGCAGAGCGCCTGATCGAAAGCCTAGAAAAATAACGAATGTTCCTATCTGCGGATGAGGGAAGTAGGGTTTTTAACCCGTTTTGCTTAGAGAGCCACTATGAAACAGCCGCTACGACGCCTATTTTCCCCACTCCTTAATCGGTTTGAGTCGGGAAACGAGCCATTTGATTACAAACCATCTAACCGGGCTATTTTAGTGATTCTGGGTAGCCTGTTTGTTGGGTTGGCAACGCTGGTGAGTGCATTTTCAACCGGGGAAGATCTTAGTTATCTTTTTCCGGTGGTGGTCTTTGGTGGTATTGGCGCGTTAAGCCTAGTGATCGGTTTTCTCGGTACAAATCGTGCTGTAGCAACGATTTGGGGCAGTAAAAGAAAAAAATAGGGCAGGCTCTGCCAGTAATACAACTTTCGGTCGCAGCGCTGTGAATTATGAAGATAGATGCTCTCAGCTACAATATTCATAAGGGGTTCAGCCCACTTAATCGAAAGTTTACACTCCATGATATTAAAGCGTTTTTTAAGATCACTCATGCCGATATTGTTTTTCTGCAAGAGGTTGTTGGCGAAAATCAATACCATGCAAATTCAGTGGGGCAGTGGCCCGACAACGCTCAATACGAATTTTTGGCAGATGAGCTTTGGCCGCACCACGCTTATGCCAAAAATGCAGTCTACGAGAAGCGCCATCATGGCAATGTCATTCTCAGTAAATACCCAATCATCAAAACAAACCAGATTAATATCTCTAAGAATCAGTGGGAAAAACGCGGCATTCTTTTTGCCCGGCTTGAAATGCCCGATGGCAAGCACCTCGACACTTATTGCGTTCACCTGAACCTGCTAGGTAAAGATAGGGCGCTGCAATACGCCGACCTCAGGCGAATTATTAAACACTACAGCGGCAACCGTCCGATTATGCTTGCCGGGGATTTTAATGATTGGAATAGAAAAGCGACACCAGGACTTGCAGGCCTAGGGATTCATGATGCTTACAAGCGAGTACATGGCCATTACGCCAAGACATTTCCATCACTCTTTCCATTGGTTCCCCTTGATCGCTGTTACACCAATCTTGAGGTAGTGGATGCTAAGGTTCTCTATGAGTGGTCAAATCCACTTCTATCGGATCATTGCCCTATTTTATTGAAGGTTAAATATGATTTGCAAAACGGTTTCTAAATTACTCTGTGGGATAGCAACAATGCAAAAAAGCATACGCTATTTTCTAATGCTGATGGCCTTGCTGCTGCCTTGGTCAGCCCAGAGCGCACCACTCACCTTGATCTACTCCGGTGACTTTAATGGTGAACTGGAGCCATGCGGCTGTAGCGAAGGTGGGAATTATGGGGGTGTGTTGCGGCGTTCAACCACCCTGAAGGCGTTACGTGAAGAGCAGCCTGATCTGGTTGCTATATCAGCAGGACAGTTGTTGGCGAATGAGTCGAGAAGGGATCAACTGAAGAGCGAGTATATTTTGAAGGCTTTTTCAACCCTCCACTATGATGCCGTTGCCGTACGCTGGCGAGACCTTGCTTATGGCACGGCATTTATTGAGAGCTACAACATCCCTTGGCTGGTGGGAAATTGGCAGCATCCCGACGACAACGTCACCACATCACGCAAGATCACACGTGATGGCGTTACCTTGCGGGTCTTTAGCTGGTTAAGCCCCAAACGCTCCCCTTTTCGTCAGATGGATGAGAGCCAGTGGCTGACGCTGGATGATGTCAGTGTGGTGCAGCAGGGGCTTAAAGAGGCCAGCGAACGTGGTGAGCTGACCGTGTTATTAACCGCGTGGCCACTGCGTAAGGTAAAGCGGGAATTTAATCTCGCTGACGTCGATATTTTAGTGGTGCGTGCGGCGCATGAGATCTTTTCAGAGCCTCAGTTGGAGGGCGATACTCTGGTGCTGCAACCCGGTTCACGCGGTATGCGTTTGGGGCGGGTGGATTTAGAGTTTACGGATGGAAAAATAAAAGAGTACCAACACCAGGTGATTGAGATGCCAGAATCTGTCGCCGATGATGAGAGTTTGCGCCAGTGGTACATTGAGTACAATGCTAAGGTGAAAGCGGCTTACCTGGCCGAGGTGGAGGTTAAAAAGAGGCTCGCATCAGGCGAACGTGACTACCTGGGTGTTGACACTTGTGCAACCTGCCATCAGCCACAGTTTGAGGCGTGGCAAGGTATGAAACATGCCGATGCATTTGCTACGCTGGAAAATGTTGGTAAATCGTTTGACCCAGACTGCATTGTTTGCCACACCGTTGGCTTCGATGCGGGTGGCTTTATTGACTTTACGATCACCCCGGAGTTGATGAATGTACAGTGTGAAAGCTGTCACGGTGCAGGTAAAGCTCATGTGGAGAGCCGGGGCGAGATAGCCACCCCTAATCAAGCGATGCCACCGCAAGCGCGGTGTCAGCAGTGTCATGTGGGTAGCCATAGCCCCGATTTTAGTTATGATCGTTATTGGCCTAAAGTTGTCCACTGAGATAGAGTGGAAAGCAGAAGCTACCCATGGTGGAAGCACAACGGTGTCAAAAAAATAGGTAGCTACCCAGCGTATTCATTTTTTACCCCAATGTTTGGTTATTTTTGTACTCAATTGGTCACATATGCCTTATATGCTCCCTCTTTTAGTGCGAAAGCACCTCGATTTGAGGCAAAATATAAACACGCTGAACAGTTACCAAAATAGAAGGTATGTGATGAAATGGACTAGGGTCTTTCTGTTTTTTTTCACTCTTTTTTATGCCGCTGCTGGCGGTGCCACACCTCCACAAAGCGTGCCCCTGGGTGAGTTGGTGGTCTACCCGCAGCACAGCGCACTGGCGAGTGTGGTGGCGAAAAATAACAGCCAGATCTCCACCGAAGTGAGTGGTCAGGTGCAGGCGATATGGGTTGATGTGGGCGATCGGGTCGACAAAGGTGAGCCACTACTGCAACTGGATGATTTTAACTATCGCCAGCAGCAGCGACAGCGGGTGGCGGCAATCGAAGGCACGGAGGCACGCATCGCTTTTGCCGAATTCCAGTTGCAGCAGTCTCAGCGCTTGGGCAAAAGCCATAATATTTCCGAGGAGCTGTTACGGCAGCGCCAAACCAATCTGGTGGTACTTAAGGCGGAATTGAGAGGTCAGCAGGCGCAGCGGGATCAGCTACAGCGATCTATCGATGATGGCACCGTAAAGGCACCCTTCTCTGGGGTTATTGTTGAGCGTCAAGTGCAGCTGGGTGAACGGGTCACCCCGGGCACGCCACTGCTGCGACTGCTGGCGAATGAGGGGCAGCAAGTGCGTGCCGATCTGCACCCGCAGGATGCACAGTACCTGCATCAGGGGAGTGAGTTAACATTTGTGAGCGGCAATAAGCAGTACCCACTGCGGCTGAATACACGCCTACCAATGCTCCACCCTCAACAGCGCACGCAACAGGTGCGGCTCAGTTTTATCCATGAAACAGCTCTGGTGGGTGCCAGTGGCCGACTGGAGTGGCGAGACCATCGCCCGGCACTACCTGCCGCGTACCTACAGCGTCGCAACGGCGAGTTGGGTATTTTTACCCTGCGGCAGGGCGAGGCGATATTTGTACCGCTGCCCGGCGCGCAAGAGGGGCGATCAGTCAAGGTTGACCAGCTCCCCCTGACCACCGAGGTGGTGCTGGATAATCTCGCCTCCCTGCGTGTGGATTCTTAATACGCTATGCTTAAACGCCTCCTAACCAATCATGTATTGGCCAATCTGACCTTTGCCATCGTTCTTGTGATGGGGGTGGTCTCCTATTTTGAAATGCCCCGTGAGCAGGACCCGGAAATAAACTTCAACTGGATTAACATCAACACTATGCTGCCGGGCGCATCCGCAGAAGATGTCGAAAAACTGGTTACCAACCCACTGGAAGATGCCTTAACTCAGGTGGCTGATGTGCGCTTTGTACAGAGCAGCTCCCGAGAAGGATTTTCTGACATTACCATCCGCTTTAATGACATTGGTGAACGCACTTTCGATAAACGCATTAACGATCTGCGCCGTGAAATTCAGAATAAAGCGAATACCGAACTGCCGGATACCGCAGAAGACCCCTATGTTTTTGAAGTTACCTCAAGCAACTCAATGCCAACCGCCATGCTGGTGGTACAAGGTCAGGAGGATGACGAGCGGTTGCGTCGCCACGCCAATGCTATAAAAGAGGACCTGGAGCGGCTTAAAGGGGTGGATGGAATCAATGCCGCCGGGCTGCACCTGCCCGAGCTGCGGGTAGAGTTTGATCCGATGAAACTGGCGCAATACGGCATTACTGCCACTGCCGTCGCCGATACGGTTCAGGCTAATTTTAGGGATCTCTCTGCCGGTGTCATGTTTAGCCAGGAGCGAGAGTGGTTAGTCCGTATTCTGGGGGCCAATGCTGATCCTGAATATATTGCAGGGCTGCCGATAATGACAGCGCAGGGAGAAGTACCGCTGAGCGCTCTGGCCACGGTCAGCCGGGCACGGGAAAAGGCGCAGCAGCTGGTGCGTTACCAAGGCCAGCCAGCCGTGTTAATGGCGATCAACAAAAAAAGCTACACCAACACCCTGGCGCTGGTAGAACGGCTGAAAACCTATATTGAAATACAAAACAGGGGGCGAGCGGTCGAGGGCATTCAAGTCTACCTGCTGGATGATCAAACAGTCCCCACCCGTGAAGCCCTCAATATCATGCAAACCAACGCCCTGTATGGCTTGCTGATGGTAACACTGGTGACTTGGCTCTTCTTAGGCTCGCGCATCGCCTTTTTTATCGGCATTGGCATCCCCTTTACACTGGCGGGAACCTTTTGGCTGCTGCACTCAACAGGCTCAACCCTGAATGTTTCGGTACTGTTGGGGCTGGTACTGGTGCTGGGGATGCTGGTGGATGATGCGGTGGTGGTTGTCGAGGCGATCTACTACCGGATTCAGCGCGGCATGGATGCCCTGCAAGCGGCACAACAGGCGCTAGTAGAGGTTTTCACCCCGGTCACCGCCGCTATTATCACCACCATGGCCGCATTCTTGCCCTTGATGCTGCTGCCCGGCATTCTAGGGGATTTCATGTTTGTCATCCCCTTTGTGGTGACCGTGGCGTTAGCCATTTCACTGCTGGAAGCGTATTGGCTACTGCCGGTACACATCTCGATGATGAAGGTTAACTTTAAGAAGCCTTCAAGAGTGCACCGCTACCGAGTGCGTTATACCCACTTACTCAGGGTCAAATACAGCCGCTTGTTGATTAAGGTTTTACGGCGGCCCAAACGCTCGCTGCTGGGGGTTGCCCTAGTCATGCTGGCGGCAGTGGGTGTCTTTTTTAGCGACATGGTCAAGATACAGTTTTTTGCCTTTGACCCGCTGCGACTCTACTACGTGAATGTGGAGATGCCAGCAGGATCCTCATTGGAGCACACCCTAGATCGCGTCATCATTCTAGAGCGAGAGGTGAGAAAACATATCGATAAAGATGAAGTGCGTGGCATCAGCGCCGTTGCTGGTCAAATGTTTACCGAAACAGAGCTCTCCTTCGGTGATCGTTATGGACAGGTTGCCATCAGCTTGCAGCCCAAGGGTGATGGGGGGCGGGGAGTCGATGAAGTGATCGACTCGATGCGTACCGCTATTCAAGAAAATGCCGGCAGCGCCAAGGTGGTTATCCTACGCCTGGCGGGCGGGCCGCCCACAGAAAAGCCGATTAAAGTGAAGGTGCGAGGAGAGGCGTTTGAACAGATACGTGCTGTCACAGATCATCTGACAACCTATCTGGAGACGTTGCCCGCAGTCAAAGATATCAGCGATGACGACAGCCCCGGCAAACAGGAGTTACGCCTAACCCTGAATCAGGATGCGATTAGACGTGCCGGACTCCAGCCCTATGAGGTGGCACGCACTGTTCGGTTACTGTTTGATGGCGAAGTGGTGGCCTCAATGCAAGAGAGTGGTGAAAAAGTCGAAGTGCGGGTGCGCGCAGCATCTAACGAACACCAAAGTATCGAGCACCTGCTACGAACGCCGCTGGTGTTGCCAACCGGAGGTTACATACCGCTGGGAGAGGTGGTGCATGCTGAAACCTCACGGGGCAAAGCAAAAATTCGTCACTACAACTTCCGTCGCACCATCACCCTGAGTGCAGACCTCGATAAGAGGGAGATGAACACCCTCGAAGCCAATCAACGGCTACAAGCAGAGTGGCTAACTATTCGTGACCAATATCCAGGGGTTAATCTGGACTTTACCGGCGAGCTGGAAGATATTAATGAAAGCATTGAGGCACTCGCACAGCTGATGCTATTCGGTCTCGGCCTGATCTACCTCATCTTGGGCACCTTGTTTCGCAGCTACTTCCAACCGTTAATGATCTTAATGACCGTGCCCATGGCTTTTGCCGGTGTCACCTTTGGCCTGTTAGTGACACAAAACCCACTGAGCCTCTACACCCTTTACGGGGTAGTCGCACTGGCGGGCATCGCCGTTAACGCCGCCATTGTAATGATCGATGCAGCGAACACCCGCCTTACGTCGGGGATGAGCGTACTGCATGCCACCGTCTATGCCGCAAGACGGCGCGTAGTGCCCGTATTGATCACCTCGCTAACCACAATCGCCGGGCTATTCTCACTGGCAACTGGCATCGGCGGCGACTCACTGATGTGGGGGCCCGTCGCCTCCGCCATTGTCTGGGGGCTAGGCTTTTCAACCGTGCTCACACTATTTGTCATTCCACTGCTCTACTGCATTTTTATGGGGAGAGGGAGAGTGGTGCCCACTTCTTGAATAAACTGAATGGTAAGTTATGTGGGAAAACGCCGCAGTCAACCGGCTTTGTCAACATGGTGTAGCAACAAAGGGCTTAGTGCTCAATATAGAAAAATTGGCTCTATGTGAAATAGAGCCGAAAAACTGACCAATTATGGTCAGCTAGCCCACTGAAAGTGAAATAAAAGCCAAATAAGACCCTTAAACGTAGTGAACTCCGCTACTTTTTGGCATTAAAGGCGGAATATTTTAGAAGTGATAATTCATAAAAAACATTCTACTTGTAAAGTCTTTATGGCCCGCTTCAAACTCTACCTCTGTGAACCCAATATACGTCGTATCCGATCCTTTCAAATCAGTTGAAAGCCTTTGGTATTTATAACCAAATGTCCAATTGCCACTTTCATAGCCAACACCTAATCTAAAGCCAGAGGCTGGCGCAGTGCTGCTTATACTGAAACCTGATGTTATATACTCCATTCTTGAGTGGCCATATGCAAAGCCAATAAATGGCCTTATTTTTCTATCTTTCATAAAAATATAATCTGCCGTTATTATTGTATAACCGATAGTATTTTCATCTCCTTCCACCGCAATACTGCCCCCCGTTATACCAAACTGATAATTTGAATTTAACCTATAGGCTAATGATAATTCACCAGTGCCACCTCTCTCATCCACAGTTGATGATCCACTTATTAGAGATGACGAATAGTTTACAGTTGTAGTGGTTTCGGTACTTCCTAGGCCTAAACTTAAAATCAAACCATCGCTTGACACAGCAACACCCGTGGTTGCCATTAAAACACTTGCTAAAGCCAGCTCCTTCACCTGAAACCTCCCGAAATTAAAAAAATCTGTTTAATCAACAATGTTAATACCTAAATCCTGCAAGTAAGAATACCGCAAATCACCCCCCCAAAAAGTGATCACTTATTGGCCTGAGGGTGGTGGATTATCACCCACCCTCAAGCTAAAGAAGCAGAATAACGCCCTCGTTGTTCTTTCTGCTGAACGAGTCGAGTGTTTTTTTGTTCGCTCAATGCAGAACAAGCAGCAGAACCCCTGCCTGTCTTTTTCAAAGCATCCGACGCCCATGGTTTCGTTTTCTAAGCGGCGAGTTTTAACCAGTCATCCCACGGCTCAGTGTGTAAATGGTGTTCTGGCAAAACAATCCGAACTTGGTTTCCACCCGTCAACAGTTTACCCGCAACACAAATCAGGTGGACGCGAATACTTTCTGGTTCCCATTTTTTGAGCTGTATATTGTTGCTTGTTAATGCCATCCAGCGGAGTGTGTTGTAGGCTAATATAGCCGACTGAAAGAGCGCCGCATTGGCCAGGAAGTCATTTGTTTTAATATGAGCCAGCCCCAGTTGACTCTTCGCTTCTTCAATCCATGTTTCACTCGTTGCCCGCTGTCCATAACGTTTATGGATTTCCCACGCCGTATCATTTTCTGTGGTGACAT
>JAKIVC010000020.1 GCA_021647245.1 Gammaproteobacteria bacterium | reverse complement strand
TCTCAGGGGCTAGTGGCACTACGTGATGGATGGATCAAGCTTCACTATGCTAAGTGAAACGCCCTGTGCGGAGCCGCATGCAGGGTGTTGTGGGGGCTGAGGGTTAGAGACCCTTGGCTACCCGATTAGCGTTTTTCCAGCATTCGCACCCATCGCTATTAGCACTCACCCTGGATATGTTTGTATTTTCTCTTTTTGTTTTCTTTTTCATTTCAATAACCATCAGAATAGCGCGATATTCGGTAGTGGTAAAGCCTGGATAAAATATTCATTATTGACTGTTGCCATTACGTGGAATTGGATTTTTTAGTTTTTTGTCGTGTGCACGTTAAATGCTCTCAGGGTATGCGATATTTGGAAGGGGGACAATCTAAACCCTGCACTCTTTATTGACTATTAATTTTACGCAACAATGCTGTTTGGGATTTTTTTGTTTTGTACGGGTTTTAAATCTTTCAAAACACCAATGTATTCGATAGGCGTAATATGCCTAAATTAAATTCGCTTAGTCGCAATGAATTTCCAGAGACAACGGAGTCTTTAAGATTTAAGTTTTCCAGCACCTCTGCTCCACTATAAGATCTTTATGTACAATACCAATACTTTCGGATGGTTTGGTGTTTATTTTTTTTTGACGCTAACGTCGCCCATAACCGGCAATTTGCAGCGGTGTTTGGTTTGCGTAAAATTGAGCGCAGCGAATACGCAAACCAAACACAGCTGCAAATTGTCCGAGTTTATGGGCCTTGTTATGTTGCGTATTTTCTTGACTAAGATATAAGCCTCACTATATTTACCAAAAGTGCTGCAACAGCTACCATCAATGATGCTATTGAAAAATACAGGGCTCTTATACTTAACTTGCTATTATTAACTAGATTCACATAAAAACCAGCATCGGTAATTCCTTTTATTTTATTTGTTTTCATCCCGCAAGGATGGTGCATTACACGATATAGAATACAATTACCTTCCTGCTTAAAGAAACATGTATTACATTTTTTACTAAACAATTTTTTCAAGCCAAACATAACTCTACTTTTCTCTGCATTATATGCTCAATAGGCCTAAGGGTTAGAGACAATTCATCACATACAAAATATGCAGATTTGATCGATATTTTAAAATCGTTTGTGTGCTTCCTCACATTTTTATATATTGGGAACATAGTTTTCAGAGCCGACCTAAAATATTCTTTGGATACAGGAATTCTACATAATGCCCCACCGGATATATATTCATCATATAGGTCGTTGATATTCACGTATGTTACGTTAGATTTATCACCAAGGTGAGATAGGGCCAACTCTGCAACATCCAAAAGAACGTTTGACTTCATTAAACTAGACCTCAATTGATTTACCATAGTGCCCACAACGAGATATGTATTCTTGCCAATCAGTGCACATTTCTAAATACATTTCTAACTTAGGAAGAGGAATATACTCTCTATTGTATTCAATATTCTTCTTTACTTTTTTCGGAACAATTTTGGAAGGAACGAAAAACTTATACCGCTTTGATGATAGCGACTCAATTGCATCATCAATACGTTTTTTTGAATGCCCGAGTTCTGTCAGTGATCTATAAAATCTCTCATCTACTACGCCTAGCATCTTAACGGCCTCTAACACATTAAAAAACAGAGAGTTTCCTGATTTTGACCGCAATTTATGTATGTTTTCTATTTTGTAGCTTGCGTCGCTGTTGTCATACAGCATTTTCATTACACCTTCACGGCCTACTCGTTTTTTCTCAAGCCCATCTTCACTCAATACTTGAACGTACTCATCATGCTCAAATATAAATTTCAAACTTTCATACGCAATCGCAAAAGTTTCCCTGATATCCCCACTAGTGATACGCTGCATAAAGGTGTTGTGTTTTTTTGTCAAAGGGTACTCAAACCGAGGCAAGTCATCCACTATCGTCCCGTGCGTCCTTGCCAAAACACACAAGGGACTTTTTCTATTGAATAGCCCTGACAGTATTCCATATAACTTATTTGTATTCTCCTTTTCTATCAAAATAGGAGCAAGCCGCGTTGATATTACATTTTCGACAGAGATAGGCGATAACGTTATTTGCCTAGCCTTCTTTATATATGAACTTCTAAATCGATCATCATATTCATCGATAGAATTTAGCAGCGGTTCCCTTACAGACAGAACAAGGCTTGTTTTTTCGTTGTTAGAAAAAGGGATAAAGTAACTGAGAAGCTCAAACCACTCTTCCTCTGCATAATCGAAATCATCCAAAAAAAGTATCAAATGCTTACTAACATCATTTTTATCTAGAAGATCGAGGTGGCTATACACACATTGAAAATTTGAATCCAGCTTATTTGTATCTGAGAGAGTATTAATTGGATGACCAACTTCATCGAAATACTTTTCCATTTCTTTAATGAAATAGCTAATCAGTCCATCCTTCGTCCTTGGGACAACCTTTCTATAATCAAGCATCAAGCAATAGTGACGGTCTTTTTTTGTACTTATTATAAGTTTATGTACAAAACTTGTCTTTCCGACCCCGGCCCCCCCCACTATTAATACGTTTGGTGAAGTAACATGACTATCCTCCATCAACGCATAAAACTCATCGCATTGGCTTTTCCTATTGTAATAAAGTTCTTCAAATAACTGATAATTACTGCTGGCAACATCGACTAGATCATCGAAAGCAAAGTGAATGAACTTATCAAGTCCATCAGAATATTCAATGTCTTTTTTCTCTTCTTCTACAGGCACCTTGATCTCCCCTTAACAGTTTTCATAGCAACATAACGTCGCCCATAACCGGCAATTTACCGCGTGGTTTGGTTTGCGTAAAATTGAGCGTAGCGAATACGCAAACCAAACCACGCGGTAAATTGTCCGAGTTGATGGGCCTTGTTATGTTTTTATATTTCACTATAATGTGTATATTGACATTAAATATACACATAAGGTGATTTATGAGAACGAACATAGTAATTGACGACAAATTAATGAACGATGCGTTAAAGGCTACCGGACTACGGACAAAAAAGGAAGCTGTAGAACTTGGGCTTAAACTACTTGTTAAGAAAAACCAGCAGCAAGCAATACGAAAGTTGAGGGGCAAGCTTAAGTGGGAAGGCGACCTTGACGAGATGAGGGGCGGAAAGTGATTTTAGTTGATACCAGCGTTTGGATTGACTATTTCAACGGCTTAGATAACACTGAAACTAACACACTTGATACTGCCCTTGAAGATGACTCTGTTGCCATAGGTGACATAATACTATTAGAAATTCTTCAAGGATTTAGACACGACAAAGATTATAACCAGGCCAAGAAAAGGCTTGCCACCTTGGATCAATACGAGCTGTTTGGCCATAATATGGTTTCAAAGTGCGCGAATAACTATCGTAATTTACGAAAAAAGGGAATCACTATCAGGAAAACAACAGACATTATTATTGCCACTTTTTGTATCGACAACCGACTGCCCTTGCTTTTCTCAGATAGAGACTTTATCCCCTTCGTCAAACACTTAAAACTTACTTCAGTGCTGACAAAAACATAACGCCAGCAATAACCGGAAGGCCGGAGCGGCGTTTGAATTGTGCGAAAATGGAGTGTAACGGAATGACCGCACAATTTAAATGCCGCGGAGGACTGTCCGTGTTAATTGCCCTGGTTAGGTGCAGCCTTTCGAACACCCAACAGAACACAACCCTTGACGCTTACACTGACATTTCACCCAACAGACTCACCACTGTCGTTCGCTGCCACGGCCCAACTTCTGCGCCGTTGTTCGCTGCCACAAATCTCGACCTCTTTGATCCGCCCCCTACCCTTTCGATTAGCACCCAGAAGAGACCACCGGGCCTGCAATAAAAACGCAAAAGACCGAACGAGGGAGACCCATAGTCAGAAGCCACGATCAAAGAACTGGCCGATTTGGATAGTGGAACAATTTCACGCTAAACTTTGCTAGCGCCACCAAAAGAAACTGGAAATACACGCACCACTTTTTGCTATTTTTTTGGATGCACCTAACAGTTTTATTCTGTCTAACCACCATACTATCTCTTAAAGAACTATTTTGTACAAAGAAATAATCGATTGATTATTAGTTGTTTATTTTCAATGCATTGCAATGAAACCAAAAATTATCACTCTGACTTTTTATGCCAGTGAGACTATTTTTGAGCCATCTATTTTCTAATAACCTCTTCCATCTTTGAAAATATAAAGCAATATCAATGCGTTACAGGGGACTACAAAAAGCATATACCCGGATATGCAACACGTGCGCTGATATAGCCCGGTAAATCCCTTGTTGACAGGCTTCAACCTGGTAACTACTGTTTATTTATACAGTAAAATGGATTTTAATATGAATGATATCCCGATAAAAATTCCAGATAAACCTACTAAACTCCTTGATCAATTACGTGCCTTTATTCGCACTGAAGGCTTGGCGTATAAAACTGAGCAAACCTACATTCAGTGGGTTCGTCGTTTTATTTTATTCCATAATAAGCGCCACCCTGAGGCCATGGGCGTTGTTGAGGTCAAGGCTTTTCTCGACCATTTAGTTCTATCACGTAATGTGGCAGTCAACACTCAGAAGACAGCGTTAAATGCATTGGTATTTCTTTACAAGCGTTTTATTGGCAAGGAGCTTGGCAATATTGGCATGGTGGGTGCTAGTCGAGGTCGTCGTATCCCTGTGGTCTTTAGCCACAAGGAGGCTAATGGGGTAATTAATCAAATGGAGGGTATCTATAAATCAGTTGTACAACTGCTCTACGGTAGTGGATTACGTATTAGTGAGGCACTGCGCTTGCGTGTTCAAGATATCGACTTTTCAATGTCAATGATAGTGGTGCGCGATGGTAAGGGACAAAAAGATCGCCGTACGCTATTGCCTCAGGGATTAATAGAAATACTTGAAAAACAGATTAACTACGTGATGAATCTGCATAGGTTTGATTTAAATAATGGCCATGGGTGCGTTTACCTGCCCCATGCTCTTGCTAAAAAGTATCCCAATGCTGAGACTGAGTTAGGCTGGCAATATCTATTTCCTGCAGAGAGGGTGGGGCTTGATCCTAGATCAAACATCATTCGTCGCCACCACATGGCAAATAACACCATTCAGCGTAAAGTTAAGCAAGCGGTGAAAAAGTGTAACATTGTAAAAAAATGTGGTTGTCATACTTTTCGCCACAGTTTTGCCACTCGCTTACTGGAGGCGGGCTATGATATTCGCACTATTCAAGAGCTATTGGGACATTCTGATGTGAGCACTACGGAGATTTATACCCATGTGCTAAACCGTGGCGGGCGTGGGGTGATAAGCCCACTGGATAACCCCATATAATACCTAAATCCTGCAAGTGCTCGCACTAACGTAGCACAACCTATCGAAAGGTCGAGTTTGTTTTCTATGAAATAGTGCAGCGCGTATTCGAAGGTGCCCGGCTGTAATTGATCCTCAAAATTGAGGGTGACCATGATCGCTTGCCGATAGTTGCGGGGGATGAAATTTGGCATTGGCGCAATCCTTATGCTTTGATGCCATTTTACGCTATTTGGGGTGGTTTGGGGGTTTTCCTACAGCTTGAACGCCCCGAGTCACCACTACATCACACGTAGCGTTTTCGTGCCTTGTTATACGGTGGGGTGACTTTAAGCGGCTTGCAACGGCCTCATAAAACAGAGCAGTGGCTTAGCAGGTAATGAGTGAGAAGAGGTACGAGATACACCTTGAATATTTTGCAAGCGGTTAACACCTTACTCATTGGTTAGGCGCTATAGCGTTAGGCGAGAGAGTGGCCGGATAGATATTTTTAAGAAAGTGAGAGTTAGCCGATAAGCCGGGTTCTGTCGTGGACAACCATTCATCTAGGGTATGCGTCACCACATACCTCAAGCAACCTACCCGGGGACAGTGCGGGTCACACCATTGCCCCCCTATTTGGTCTTGCTCCAAGCGGGGTTTACCTTGCCGCCGAACGTTACCGCCGACGCGGTGCGCTCTTACCGCACCATTTCAACCTTACCGGCACCCCGAAAGGTGCTTAGGCGGTATATTTTCTGTTGCACTTTCCGTAGGCTTTCACCTCCCAGGCGTTACCTGGCGCTTCACCCTATGGAGCCCGGACTTTCCTCGATATCTTGCGATAGCGCGGTTGCCTAGCCAACTCTCGGGGCGCAGTATAGCAAGCTGGGGGCTGCCTCGCTATACGCTTTAGTAAATAAGCTAAACAGTGGTGACTCTCTAATCCCCCGATAGAGGCGCGAGATGATGTGTGAGAGTTTGGTTTCACAGTGAAGCTAAAAATATGAGTGGCACCCGCAGGTTCGGCGGCTATTTTTTGTTTTGCTGTGGAATCAAGCGCTTGTGCAGCATAGGTGTTTCTATCTGGGGATTAGGGTGACTGGCCATGACGATTTATTGCGCCGATTTTAAGCGCAATCCCAGCTCATACAGTGCATTCTTTTTCAGGCCGGTCAATTTGGCCACGGTGGCCGCCGCTTTTTTGGGTGGTTGCAGTGCCATCAGCTCAATCAAAAGTGCTTGGGGATCTATTGCCACCTGTTCAAAATTTTGCTGTGGCTCGGCTCCCTGCACCAGCACTACGAATTCGCCACGACGCTGGTTATCGTCCGCCGCCATCCATTCACACAATGCTCCCAACTCTGCACGGTGTACGGTTTCAAATGTTTTGGTTAACTCGCGCACTACCGCCGCCGGGCGTTGCGAGCCAAAAGCCTCGGCCATGTCATGCAGCGAGTCAAAAATCCGGTGGGTTGATTCATAAAATATCAAGGTACGCGGTTCGCGGCTTAGGGCGGCGAGTGTACGACGACGCGCTTCACCCTTGGCGGGCAGAAACCCCTCAAAGCTGAAACGATCGGAGGGGAGGCCGGCGACCGAGAGTGCGGCAATCAATGCCGAAGCACCTGGAATCGGGATCACCCGATACCCTGACTGCTGCACTTCCCTGACCAGGTAGAAACCTGGGTCACTGATCAGTGGTGTGCCGGCATCGGAGATAAGGGCAATGGAGTCACCCTGCTCTAGGCGCTTAATCAACCCCGCCGATGCATTCTGCTCATTGTGCTCATGCAGCGCAACACAGCGGGTGTTGATCCCGTGGTGGCGCAGTAGTCGGGCGCTGTGCCGGGTATCTTCGGCCGCTATGAGTGCAACTTCGTGCAGCGTTTGTAGTGCGCGCTCGCTTATATCGCCCATATTGCCAATAGGTGTCGCGACTATATATAAGATACCCGGTGTATTTGACACAACATCCCCTCATCACGATACTGGTGTGAAATTTCATCAGTGAGCTACTTTACATGCATTGCAGAGACGCTATCTATTCTCTCTTTTTACTTCTCTTCTGCCTTGCGCTGGCCAGTTGCGCAAAAACAGGCTTGCCACAGACCGGTGACGATACCACCCAGCGGTTACAACAGGAAGTAGATAACGCTCTGCAGGGGGCTATTTTTCAAGCTAAGCAGCTGCGTTCTCCCGAGCGAGAGTATCAGCTCTTGCAGATCGCCTCTTCGCTGTTTCATCAGGGAGCGCTGGATCAAGCGAGCGCAATTTTGCATGAAATGGAGGTGGGGTCACTAGCGCTTGGTCTGCTTATTCGCCGTCAACTGCTGGCGGCACAGATTGCCGAGGAGATGGGGTCACCTCTAGCGGTTATAAAGGCACTCGAACCGCTGCAAGGAATACCGCTGGGCGAAGCCACGCAAGCTCGGCAATATTATCAATTACAGGTGGCTGCCTACCAACAGCTACAGCGTTACCCGCAAGAGGCGGATGCGCGTATTGGCATTATGGCCTACATCAGTGACGGCGAGGCTCGCCTTGATAATATACAGCGCCTGCTCGATATCGCATTGATCACCGACCAGCAGCTGACAGATGAACACGATCCGCTGATCAGGCAACACTTGCAACAACGGTTGGGGCAGATTCTAGGGGCCTTGGAAAACTGGCGATACAGGGGTAGCACCCGCCAGGAGTCTTTGCTACTGGAGGGTACGCCAGAAGCTGCGGACACCCTGCAAGTGCCGCAACAAATCGCAATACTTTTACCCCTCACCGGACGATATAGCCAGCCTGCTAATGCGGTACGTGATGGTATTCTCAGTGCCTACTATGAGCAACAATCTACCAGCACGCTGCGTTTCTATGACACGCAGGGTAAAAAAGAGCTCGCATGGTCAGCCTACCGACAGGCCCTCGAAGAGGGTGCTCACTTCATTATCGGCCCACTCACCAAAGAGAGCGTCGACCACCTTGCGATGATAGAGGCTCCGCAAGTGCCACTGCTAGCACTCAACCACACCCGTATCAGCCGAGTCGCACCCAATGGCTTTTATCAACTAGCGCTTTCCCCAGAAGATGAGGCGATACAAGCGGCTCTCTACGCCTGGAACAGTGGGCTGCGCCATCCGGTCATCCTGACACCGGGTAATAACTGGGGTGAGCGCATCAGCCTCTCATTTCAGGAGACATGGAATTTGCTGGGCGGCGAGGTGCGTAGCAAGCAATCCTACAACCCCAAGGAGAGCGACTTTTCCAAACCAATCCGTGCCGCATTTGAGCTGGATTTAAGCGATAAACGCCGCCAACAGCTGCAAAGAAGCTTGCGTAGCCCCCTTAAGTTCACTCCGCGTCGCCGCCAGGATGTTGATTTTATATTTATCGCCGCGCAGCCACGCCAAGCACGATTGCTACGCCCTCAGTTCAAGTTCCACTACGCCAGCAATATCCCGATATATGGCACCTCTCACCTCTATCAGGGCACACCTGACCCACAGCAGGATCGTGATATGGATGGCATCATTTTCGGCGATACCCCCTGGACACTCGATACCGACAAAGAGAGGCCACTGCGGAATAAAATTCTCTCGATCTGGCCCAATGCTCATAAAAAACATTGGCGACTCTATGCTATGGGTATCGATGCCTATCGACTCAGTGCATTCCTGCAAACCAGGCCCAGCCAGCTCAACTACTATGGCGAAACTGGCCATATGCAACTCACCCACGAGGGGCAACTCTACCGACAACTCGAGTGGGCGCGTTTTTACCGGGGCAAGCCCCGCAAGCTGTCACCTTAAAATATAACCCAGCTACCCCTGAAGCTGAGCCAATATGGCATTTATATATGTAGCAGCAAGCTGTCGTTCGGGATACCTAGGAGGCTGTCGGACTTAGGGTGAATCTACTGCGGAAAAGCCATTCAGGCCCATTTCTCCGATCATTTTCGTTGAATATGCTCAATATTCGCCTCAAACGATCAAAAAAATGGACTCAAAATGGCTTTCCCTCGCTACGATCACCTAAGCCCGACAGCCTCCTAGCTTGACGTTTCGCCATCTAAAGGTGGCTCCTACAATTATCCAATAGCCTGCAATGGATTGTAATCTGGAGATAAAAGTGAAAGGAGGCTCATACCAACGAGGAAAAACAGCTGAGCAGACCGCTCTGCACTATCTGCAACGGCAGGGACTTCGGCTGATTCAACAAAACTTCCATGGCCGTCAGGGTGAGATTGACATCATCATGCAGCAGGATAACCATCTCATTTTCGTTGAAGTTCGCCAACGCAGCCGCCGCCACTATGGCTCTGCACTGGAGAGCATCACTCCAAAAAAACAGCAACGCATCATTCAGACCGCGCTCTACTACCTGCAGCGGCACCCACAACAACAAAACTACCCCTGTCGATTCGATGTCGTCGCCATTGAACCACTCCTCGGCAAAGAAAAAATCCAATGGATTAAGAACGCTTTTCAGGCATAATGACCCACAACAAACCCATAGACTCGCCAGGGAGCCTTCTCATGCGTCAACTGCTGATTGCCAGCATCATCGTTGCCAGCTTCATATCACTTCAGGGGTGTGCCCCTGCGGCTGTGGTGGGAGTGGCCGCTACCAGCTTCATTATTGTTGAAGACCGGCGAACCACCGAGGCTTTCCTACAAGACCAAACCATCAAGTTTCGCTCCAATGACGCTATCTACTCCAGCAAAGAGATCGGCACACAGGTGCATGTCAATGTTATCTCCTACAACCAGCAAGTACTCCTCACGGGGGAAGCGCCCACTGGCCCGATACGAGACCAGGTTGAGGCGATTGTCAGTAACATTGCGGGGGTGAAAAAGGTCTACAATGAAATAAAAATCCAACCAAATTCACGTTTTGAGAGTCGCAATAACGATGCGATGATCACCGCCAAGGTGAAGGGGCGAATTCTCCGCAACAGTGCCGTTGATCCATCCAAAATCAAAGTAGTCACCGAGCACGCCAATGTCTACCTGCTGGGTTTGGTCACAGAGGAGGAAGCCACCGCCTCCGTAGAGATCGCTCAACAGGTCGATGGTGTTGAACGGGTCATCCGAGTGTTTGAGATCATCGAGGATGAAGAGGTTGAGGAAGAGCGCGAAATCAGCCCAGAAGAGCTCAACCGAGACAGCGGTAATACGTTGATCGATCAAGCCTTAGACCGGATCAACAAGTCCGCTCAATAACATCAGGACACCCGCCTCAACACACCGTAACGGGTCGACCGTTGCGGTGTAAATATAGCAGCCCACCTCATGAACTACACCACGCTTACACCCACACTGGCCGCTGCACTGACCGCACTGGTCGATGCCGATACCTCTCTACAACATCCGGCTGACTGTTGGCCCTATGGTTATGACAACAGCCGCCGCCACAGCCTGCCCGAACTGGTGCTCTTCCCTCGTGAAACAGCAGAAGTGCAAGCCATTGTGGCATTTTGCCATCAGCACAAAATCCCCCTGACTGCCCGTGGCCGAGGAACCGGTACCACAGGGGCCACCGTACCCCTTTACGGTGGCGTAGTGTTATCCAGTGAGCAGATGACAAAAATTATAAAAGTTGACCCGGACAACCGCCTGATCATCGTGCAACCCGGAGTCACCAACCTTCAAGTTCAAGAAGCCGCCGCAGTGCACGGCTTTTTCTGGGGGCCAGATCCCACCAGTGCGGCCTTCTGCAGTGTTGGCGGCAACCTTGCCTACAACTCGGCAGGGCCACGCGCCGTCAAGTACGGCACCACCCGAGACAATGTGCTTGGCCTCACCGCAATCAGTGGCAAGGGCGAGCTCATCAAGTGTGGCACTGCCACCACCAAAGGGGTGGTGGGCTACGACTTCACCCGTCTGTTTATCGGCTCTGAAGGGACACTCGGCGTGATTACCGAGGCGATTCTCAAGCTCACGTCCCTACCTGAAACCAAGCGCACAATGCAGGTGATCTATAACGATATGGCCGCCGCCGCTGCCGCCGTATCACGAATAATGGCCCAACCCACAACACCCTGCGCATTGGAGTTTATCGATCATAAAGCCATTGAAATGGTGCGTGAATACTCAGCCGCCGAACTACCAAAAAATGCCGGGGCACTGCTCATGATCGAAGTGGATGGCCCACAGCAGGGGATTCATTCAGCGGTTAAAGCCATAGAAAAAGCAGCAGCAGGGAATGGGCTGGTAAAATTCACCCTCGCCGAAACAGCTGAACAGGTAGCCGCTCTTTGGGCCACCCGCAAAGCACTCTCCCCCTCACTAAGAAGAGTCGCACCGAAAAAAATAAATGAAGATGTGGTGGTACCCGTTTCACATATGGCGGAGCTCATTGATGGCCTGCAACAGCTGGCGGAAAAACATCACATCACCATCGTTAACTTCGGTCACGCGGGCAATGGTAATATTCACGTCAATCTACTGGTCAACCCCGATGACCCGGAAGAGATGAGTCGCGCCGCGACATGTCTGGATCAGATATTCTCACTGGTATTAAAGCTCGATGGCACCCTCTCTGGCGAACACGGTGTTGGCATGGAGAAACAGGCTTTTGTCGGGCGTGAAATCAATGATGCCACACTCACACTGATGAGAGGGGTCAAACGACTTTTCGATCCCCGTAATATTCTCAACCCGGACAAAATGTTTCCACTGGACAAGTAGCCGCCAAATCCTAGGGAACCGCTAAACAGCTCGTGAGAGCTTTTCGTACTCAACCGGCCCTATAGTAAGGCGCTTAAAATTGAGTAGTGCTCCCTGTTTTAAACCAGCTTTTCGGCCAGCTTAAGTGCCCGGCTCTTTACCCCCTCGGGTAAGGTCTGGTGATACTCTTTTGCAGTACCACCGATAAACAGCGCACCCACCGTGTCGGCACCGATAACCTTGGCACTCATTTTAAGTTGCTTATGGGTTCCATACACTATTCGCCCAATCACTCCTGGGGCTGCGGATGAAGAGACTAAGAGTGATTTTTTCTTGGCAGTGTGCGCTTTTCTAAACTGAGGTGCATCTGCGCCCCATGGCCAATAAGCATACACAATCAGCCGCTCCATAAAGCGTTTATAGAGAGCGGTTACCGAGCCAAAATTGGTCGGTGAGGCCAGGATGTAGCCATCTGCTTGCTCTATTTTATTAACCAACGCCTGCATGCCGTCGTGCTGTACGCAGTGACCGGGGCGACTCCCCTCCTCTTGTGTGCACTCTCGACAGTTCAGGCAAAATTCAATCGGATATTCACGCAGCAGAATATGCTCAACCTCGGCACCTGTCGATTCAATAGCCTGAACCATTAGCTCCACTGTTTGGTCTGTCATACCACCTTCTCGATATGAACCATTAATTGCCAGTATCTTATTCATTGCGATCCTCCTCTGGAAATTATAGACCGGCGTTTTCATAAAAAAATACGTAAAGGTCTCAATCGAAAATCTGCCGAATGGGTATACTGTGCCCATGCCCAAAAAACCGCCCCCCCGCAAAAAGAGCAAACCGACCACCCAGCGCCGATGGCTAACAGGGTTGTTGCTGGTGCTGTTTATCTCTTCTCTCGGTTTGATTGGCTACACCGCCTACCTTGATCAGGTGGTACAGAAAAAGTTTGAGGGCAAACGCTGGTCGGTACCTTCACGGGTTTACGCCCGCGCACTGGAGCTATACCGCCAACAGCCGCTCACCCCGGAGAACCTACGGACCGAGCTTGACCTGGCCGGTTATCAGTCAACCGCCAATGGGCTGAAACCCAATACCTACCGCCAGAGCGCTGGGCATTTTATTATCAGCAGCCGCGCGTTCCGACATTGGGATGGTGAAGAGCCTGCCCACTCAATCAGTGTGCAAATTAAAGGGGGAGTGGTTCAGCAGCTGAGTGATTTAGATAGCAAACAGCCGTTAAGCCTGGTCAGGCTCAGGCCGGTCGAGATTGGCATTATTCGCCCCGCCCATCAACAGGATCGTATTCTGGTTCAACTTGAACAACTGCCCCCCCTGCTACCCATTGCTCTTCAAGCGATAGAGGACCGAAAGTTTGCCCGCCACCCAGGTGTTGATCTGCAGGGAATTATTCGAGCGGCCTGGGCTAATTTGCGTGCCGGGCGAGTTGTTCAGGGTGGCAGCACCTTGACCCAGCAGCTGGTTAAAAACTTTTTCCTCAACAGCGAAAGAACCCTCAGTCGAAAAATAAATGAAGCGATTATGGCGCTGCTGTTGGAGTGGCGATTTGAAAAGCCGCAGATTCTTGAGGCTTATATGAATGAAATTTACCTTGGCCAAGATGGCAATCGCGCCATTCATGGCTTCGGCTTAGCCGCACAGTTTTACTTTAACAAACCCGCGCAAAACCTCACCTTGGCAGAGTCTGCTTTGCTGGTAGCCATTGTACGCGGGCCAGCCTATTACGACCCTCGCCGTCACCCCCAGCGCGCAGTCGAGCGCCGCAACCAAGTGATCGAGATACTGCATCGTGATGGCGTTATCAGCTCCACCGAAGCCGCCGCTGCCTTAGCCTCCCCCCTCGCAGTCACACCCAAACCTAATCGGGGTGAGGGTCGTTACCCTGCCTTTATGGGGCTGGTAAAGCAACAGTTGGCTCACGACTATCGTGACCAAGACCTACGCAGCGAAGGACTGCGAATCTTCACCACGCTGGACCCCATCATTCAACAGGCAACCGAACAGGCACTCATCAAACAGCTTAAGCGGCTACAGCCCGAACGTGTCAAGCTACAAGCTGCCGCTGTCGTCAGTCGGCTGGGCAGTGCCGAGGTGAGTGCCATGGTGGGTGCCGCCGAGCCACAATACTGGGGCTTTAACCGTGCACTGGAGATGCGTCGTCCAGTAGGATCTCTGCTTAAACCTGCCATCTACCTGACGGCTCTTTCCCAGCCACAACGCTACACCCTGGCAACCCTGATTAAAGATGAGGCGATTAATCTGCCCCAATCGGATGGCACCGTCTGGTCACCCGCCAATTATGATCACACCAGCCACGGCGCAGTACCCTTAATAACCGCGTTATCAAAATCCTACAACCAGGCAGCCGTTAAACTGGGTTTGGAGTTGGGGTTGCGCTCTGTGGCTGACACCCTGCAACAACTGGGTATTGATGCCACGATCCCCCCCTACCCGTCCGTCATGCTGGGTACATTGGAGCTTTCGCCACTGGCGGTGGCTCAAATGTATCAAACCCTGGCAGACCGGGGTTATTACACCCCGCTGCGTGCCGTCCGTGATGTTTTAGATGCCAGAGATCAGCCACTGCAACGCTATGGGTTAAACACCGAGAAAAGGTTCTCCTCCGCAGCCGTTTATCTGCTCAATGAAGCGCTGCGGTTAGCCCTGCGAGAGGGCACCGGTAAGCAAGTAGGCGCACAACTGCCACCGTCGCTATCGCTGGCGGGTAAGACCGGTACCACCAACCAGCTACGTGACAGCTGGTTTGCCGGGTTTGGCAGTGAGTACCTCAGTGTTGTATGGTTAGGCAATGATGATAATCAGGTGATTGGCCTGAGCGGTGCGAGTGGTGCCTTGCCCATTTGGGCCGCCATAATGAGGGAGATTGAGGGTAACTTGGAGCCCTTGCCTGCCCCACCCAACATCACTCACCGCTGGGTTGATGCCGAGAGCGGTTTATTGGCAGATGCGGGTTGTGAAGCGCGTCTTGAATTGGCCTTTATCAGAGGCACCGAACCGCAAGCTGACGCCCCCTGCAACACACGCCGGGAGTGGGGAGTGCTGGAGCGGCTAAAAAAGTGGTTTGAATAATGAAATATCGTATCTGTATATTATTGACCCTGAGCCTCGCAGGCTGTAGCACACTGCCAACACCGCCTGAACAGCAACCGCAGAGTATAAGTGCAGCGGATACGCTTTTGGCACAGGCCAACAGCAAAGCGGCCAGTGGCGAGACCGCACAAGCCATTGCCATACTGGAGCGGGCTGTGCGCTTGCAGCCACGCAATGCTCACGCTTGGCTGCTGCTCGCCGAGCTCTATTTAACACGCCACGAGTATCGCAAGGCAGAGCAGTTTGCGGGTCGGGCAGCGCAGTTTGCGGCGGGTGACCAACGGTTGATCCAACGCAGCAAAGCACTCATCAAACAGGCTAATGAGAGACAACATGAGCAGAGTTAGCTACCCATGACAGGCTGTTACCAAAAGCTCAATTCACCGTTAGGCTCCATCCATATTGCAACCGATGGAAAATTCCTAAGGGTATTGGCCATCGGTAATAACTGGGAGCGTTTAAAAACTACTCTGGGGAAGGTTGTGGAGGAGAGGCACCCGCTCCTGTCACAAACAGAGCAGCAGCTGAATGAGTACTTTTCACACCAAAGAAGCCACTTTGATCTGCCACTCTATTTTTCTGGCACAGCGTTCCAGAAGTTAGCATGGAATGCACTGCTCACCGTGCCCTATGGCGAGACAAGAAGCTATGCACAACAGGCGGTATTAATTGGCAACCCAAAAGCGGTGAGAGCTATCGGCAGAGCCAACGGCTTAAACCCGATCTCAATTATCGCGCCATGCCACAGGATTATCGGGAAATCGGGAAAGCTCACTGGCTACGCCAGTGGTCTGGGTGATAAAAGCTATCTAATCAACCTCGAACGCGGCTTCAAGGCATCACATCCCGTAACAGCATCACCACCGCAATAATCGCCAGCGGCATAATAATATTTAGCCGAATACCCACCTTCATCATCTCAGCCATTGTCACTCGTTCGGTGGCAAAAACAATCGCATTGGGCGGTGTCGCCACCGGCAACATAAAGGCACAGGACGCGGCCAGTGTGGCGACCAATAACACCATCGTCACATCCATGCCAGCCACCGTGGCCACCGCCGCCAACACTGGCAGCATCACTTGTGTCGTCGCGGTATTACTGGTCACTTCAGTGAGAAAGGTAATCACCAGCGCGATACCCAGCAACATCAAAGGCAGAGGAATAACCGCAAGAAAAGCTAACTGCTCACCAATCCACTGTGAAAGGCCCGAATTCATCATCCCCATCGCCAGTGCAAAACCGCCACCCAATAGAATCAGGATCTCCCACGGCAAGCGACCAATTGCTTTATGGTCAAGAATAGGCTTGCCTTCACGTATGGGAATCAGGAACAGCAACAGCGCGGAGAACATCGCCACCGTTGAGTCATCAACACCCGGGTATGGCAACAGCGAAGACCAGCCTGGAACAGAGAAACTATCCCCGGCAATACCCTTACGGGTCATCCATGCCAATGCGGTTAGACCCAACACCCAGGCGACAAATTTTTCATCCCGCCGCATGCGACCCAAGCCCACTAATTCATCGTGTACACCCTCCATCGCCTGTTTTGGCCAGGGTATATTTTTCACTCTGCGCCCTAATAACATCACGACAATAATAATACCAACCACCACCAGCGGGACACCCACCATCATCCACTGCATAAAACTGGGTACCTGCTCTGGGTTAACCAGTCGCATATTTTCCAGAAAAACAAAGTTGGGTACGGTGCCGACGGGTGTGCCCATACCACCAATATTGGCACTGTAAGCAATCGCCAACAATAAAGTAGAAGAGAGCAGTAGCATGGTTTTTTGGTCAAACAATTTATCAAGCCGACTCAACACTGCCACCACAATCGTCACCATCAGCATGGTGGTGGCGGTATTAGAGATCCACATTGACAAGAAAGCCGTGGTCAATGCAAATCCCAGTAGAATTTGCAGCGGGCTATGGTGTAGGCGGGATAAAATAAGCAGTGCAATACGTTGATGCAATCCGCAGCGCTCCATCGCTTGAGCAATCAAAAAGCCACCGATAAACAGAAACATGATCGAGCTCATGTAGCGCGGAGCCGTCTCCTTCGCGCTCGCAATGCCCGTGAGTGGAAAGATAATCAGCGGTAACAACGCCGTAACCGCCAACGGCACACACTCCGTCAACCACCAAATCGCCATCCAGATCACCACACCCAGCATAATGTCGGCATGCGAGTGTCCTGGAATATCCACCAATAGTGGCAAACCAATGCCAATCAGTGGCCCAATAAACCGTGCAAGGTGTTTTGCCGTTTCAGTCATCGATTATTTTTTCTTTTGGCATCCAGGACAAATACCATATAGATAGAGACTATGATGGGTAATTTCGAAGCCCATTTGTTTCGCAATGGCCTCCTGTCGTTGTTCAATTATTTCGTCAGAAAACTCACTCACCTCACCACACTTCACACAAAGAATGTGGTCGTGATGCTCGCCCTGGTTAAGCTCAAATACCGAGTGCCCTTCACCGAAATGGTGACGATTGAGTATATCCGCCTGCTCAAATTGAGTAAGCACTCGATAAACGGTCGCCAGACCCACATCTTCACCGCTCTCAAGTAACGCTTTGTAAACATCCTCTGCGCTAAAATGTTCGCCCTGATTATTTTCTAACATGGCGAGTATTTTCAGGCGCGGCAGGGTCACTTTTAAACCCATTTTTTTCAGATCAATTTTACTCATATCTCACCTCGAAATTGAGCAACGTGCTATTACCCAGTGCTTGGGGTATGATGCTCGCTCGATTATTTAACTCAGCCAACAACCGGTTATTTTACACAAGCAATGAAAAAACTTCTCATTATTATTTGCATTAGCCAGGCACTATTGGTGGGCTGTAGCCTGCACAAACTCGATGTTCAACAAGGTAATGTCATCACCCCTGAAGTGCTTGCACAGCTGCATGTGGGCATGAGTCAGGAGCGCGTTCGCTTTCTGCTCGGCTCACCGCCCATCACAGACCCTTTCCACGCTAATCGCTGGGACTATACCTACACTTATCGTGAAAAAGATAAGCAGACTGAAACCAGCCACTTGGTACTGCGTTTCGACACTGAGGGCAAACTAAACGCTATCGACAAAAGTGGTTATACGCCCCCCAAAGAGCGTAGCGGTAAAGCAGAGTAAATCACCCTGCCGGAGTGGTACCGCCCTTTTTCATCGCCTTGCCCTGTTCTGCACGTTTTTTCCGCACCGCTTTGGGGTCTGCAATCAGCGGACGATATATCTCCACCCGATCTTTCTCTCGCAAAACCGTATTTAATTTACACAGCTTGCCAAAGATACCAATACGGTTTTTAGTAAGATCAATCTCCGGAAATTGTGACAAAACCCCCGAAGAGTCAATTGCCTGCTGTGCGGTACTCCCCTCTTCCAGCGCCAGAGGAATCAGCGTCTGCTTATCTGCTAATGCATAGGCAACTTCAACATTTATCAGCTGTTTATTTTCCATAAACCTGCTTCGCTCTCTTCATAAAGGCATCCATCATACCACTGGCAATCTGCCCAAAGATGGGACCAAAGGTTGCGCCAATAATTTTACTGGAAAATTCAAACTGCAAGTCGAGTGTCACCTTGCAGGCATCATCCGCCAACACATCAAAACGCCAATACCCCTCCAGGTGCTTAAAGGGGCCTTCCAGCAGCCGCATTTCGATCATCTTGTTGCGCTGCAAGCGATTACAGGTGGCGAAGCTTTTGTTAAAACCCGCCTTGGAGATACTGATGCGTGCCCGCACCTCATCCTCATCACGGGAGATGACCGTGGTACCGCTGCACCACGGCAGAAACTGATCATAGTGTTCAATATCATCCACCAGCTGATACATTTGTGCGGCAGAGTATGAAACCAACGCATTACGACTGATTGAAGCCACTCAATTACCCCGCTAAATTGAATACGCCAAGGGCATTAAGAAAGACAATAATCACACAAGCCGGCGTGACAAAACGCACCAGGAAGAGCCAGAGTTGAAACCACAATGTAGAGCCGATTGCCAACTCATCTTTGGCGTGCTCCCGCTTCATCACCCAACCGGCAAAGAGTGCGATTAACAACCCACCCAGTGGCAACATGACGTTTGAGGTCAAGAAATCCACCGACTCAAAAAAGGTCATGCCATAAATCTTGTTGTCAGCCCAGTTATTGAATGAGAGCACCGTTCCGATACCCACCAGCCACGTTGCCAGACCACTCCAAACAGAAGCTCTTACACGGGTCATTCCCCGCTTTTCCACCAGCCAGGCCACCAGCGGCTCAATCAGGGAGATGGCAGAACTCCACGCAGCAAAAACCAGCAAAACAAAAAACAGCGTGCCAAAAAATGTGCCGCCAACCATCTGCCCAAAGGCAATTGGCAGCGTGTTGAAGATCAAACCAGGGCCAGAACCCGGCTCCAGGCCACTGGCAAAGACGATAGGAAAGATTGCCAGGCCCGCCAGCAGGGCAACCGCCGTATCCGCAAAGGCGATACCGATGGAGGTTTGCGCCACCGAGGTCTCTTTATCTAGATATGCGCCATAAACCATAATCGCACCCATGCCCAGGCTCAGCGTAAAAAAGGCGTGGCCCATGGCAATCAACACCCCCTGAGCAGTCAACGCATCAAAGTTTGGCGTAAACAGAAAATCAACCGCCTCACTAAAGGCACCGCTATTAATCGCATACCCCACCATAATGAGTAGCAGTATGAAGAGTGACGGCATTAAAAAGCGCACCGCTTTTTCCAAGCCATGGGAGACACCACGAGAGACCACCACCATGGTCGAAACTATAAAAATAGTATGCCATGCGAGCAGTTTTTCCGGATCAGAGATCAGGTCATTAAATAGATTGGCAATACCATCTGCGGTCTGGCCGACAAAAACGCCGCTGGCAGCACGAAACACATAGGCCGTGGCCCAGCCGGCAATCACGCTGTAATACGAAAGGATCAAAAAACCAGCAATCACCCCCATCCAACCCAGGTATTTCCATAGCTTGTGGCTACCGGCCTCCTTTGCCAAGAGCGCCATAGTATTAACCGGGCTTTGCCGGCCACGGCGACCCAGCATGACTTCTGCCATCATAATAGGAATACCGATTGCGGCAATACAGAGCAGGTAAACCAACACAAAGGCCCCACCACCATTTTCGCCTGTGATATAGGGAAACTTCCAGATATTACCCAGGCCCACCGCCGAACCGGTTGCTGCCAGCATAAACATCCAGCGCGAGGACCATTGCCCGTGGATTGATCGTTGAGACACTACTCTCTCCCGTTGTTTTTTTGGTTTGAGGAGGAAAAACACCCATTCTAGCATACTGCTACACGAGTAGATAAACAGCCACGAACCCCTTTTATGCAAAGATCTCGTGCTAGTGTAAACTAGACAAAATATAGGAGTGTTGTGATGTTCTCTGCAAACAAAATTGCGGGCTATCTAATGGCGGGTATCGCACTCCTCAGCTGTGGCAGTGGCCCAGACCTTAGCGTAAATGATGGCGGACTCACCCTCGACATTACAGATGCTGCAGTGGATGAGGTTAGCGCTGTCTGGGTCGAGTTTAGCGGCATCGAGTTCGAGCCTCTTTCAGCATCAGCAAATCGATTTAGTATCGACTTTGATACACCCAAAAAAATCAACTTGCTCGCTCTACAGGGGAGTCAGTTTGAACGACTGTTAAACAACAAGGCGATCGAAGCGGGCACCTATCGTTGGATGCGCCTTAAGGTCAATGCACTTGAAAACACCCAGGACTCCTATGTTGAGGCAAATGGTGGCCGCTACTCACTCTATATGCCCAACGGCAGTGAGCGCGGCCTTCGGCTCAGCCAAAGCTTTGTTATCTCTGCCAGTAGCGATACCTATATCACCATCGACTTTGACCTGAGAAAGTCCATCACCGCACCTCAGTCACCCGATGTAAACTACACCTTAAAACCCACACTTCGACAGGTAATGACCCACAGCAGTAGCCATATACAAGGCACCGTGAATGGTACCACCATCAGTGCAAACTGCACCGGAACAAGCCACGCGGTATACGCCTATACCGGGCAAAATACCACCCCGGACGATGTGGATAACATCGGGGTAGAACCCATTACAAGCTCGCTACTCACCGACTCCACTTACCAATACAGCCTCGGATTTCTCCCAGAAGGTGACTACACCATCAGCTTTGTCTGCAATGCAGCCGATGATCTTCCGGCAAGCAGCGAACCCCTCACCTACATTGGCACCACCAATGTCACCGTGGCCGCCAAACAAACCACTACCCACGATTTTTAGCCCTCCTAAGGTTTTTCAAGACAATGGGCACTTTTTCTGATTACGCAGCTCTTTTTTCCTCTATCTCAACTTGTTCACTGATCACCATGGAGAGCGACGCGCTTGATGCTAAGTTTTTGAGGAGACTCTACATAGCCGATTGAGAACGTGCTAAAGCGTTATCCAGAGGCGTTGAGCACCCGGTAGAGATAACGCCCAAGATAGATGAGCGCTGCCCCGCCCCTCTAGCCATGGGCCTGAAAATCCTGCTTGAATGTCATTTCGATTGATGATGTCATAGCCGTGTAACCTCATGCTTGTGACGAACATCCTTCGAATGAAGAGGGAGGTTACACCTGAGAGTAATTTCACCACACAGTGGGACAATGGGCTTGCTCTTTCTTGCCGCATAGCGGCTTCGTTCAACAACAGGGTTTAAGCGGCAATGCAAAGGTTTGAGCGACTCAACCACTGGCTAAAAAAGAGCCTTAACGAAAGTAAACTGATACTGGAGCCTGTTTCTGGTGATGCCAGCTTCAGGCGATATTTTCGTATTACCGCCTCTGGTCAAAGTTATATTGTGATGGATGCTCCACCCAGCCATGAAGAGATCACCCCATTTATCAGAATAACCCGGCTATTTGAGCAGGCGGGCCTCAATGTTCCCCAGCTCTATGCAGAAGATATCGAAAATGGTTTTTTATTGCTGGGTGACCTGGGAAGAGAAGATTATCTCTCTGCGCTAAATGATCAGAGTGCAAACAGGCTATACGACGATGCTATTTCCACTCTGTTGACGCTTCAGAGTGCTTGCCGCAAGGATAAAACCTTGCCTGATTATGGTGAGCAGATGCTGCAGAGCGAGATGATGCTTTTCAGTGAGTGGTTTCTTGGCCAACACCTAAAAGTGGAACTAAGCTGCTCTGAACATGACGTATTGCAGCAGAGTTTTTCAACCTTGATCTCCAGTGCCCTGGCCCAGCCAAAAGTGTGCGTGCATCGTGATTATCACTCACGCAACCTGATGGTATGTGCCACTCATAACCCCGGGGTGATCGATTATCAGGATGCCGTTATGGGGCCGATCAGCTACGACCTCGTTTCACTCTTAAGAGATTGCTATATTGGTTGGCCAGATACTCAAATATATAGCTGGGTGCATCAATATTACCAGCGTGCCTTTGCCGCCGGTTTGCTTACCTGTGATGAGCCACAGTTTGTTAAATGGTTTGATCTGATGGGAATGCAACGACACCTTAAAGCGATTGGCATTTTTGCTCGATTAAACTATCGAGATGGCAAGCCGAACTACCTAGATGATATCCCACGAACCTTTAACTA
Organism: Gammaproteobacteria bacterium; assembly: GCA_021647245.1. Classification (NCBI taxonomy): domain Bacteria; kingdom Pseudomonadati; phylum Pseudomonadota; class Gammaproteobacteria; species Gammaproteobacteria bacterium. Next base: position 33,741 of record JAKIVC010000020.1, on the reverse strand, counting down.
TCTGCTTAAAATGACTGAAAAATACCCTCAGTTTTCTGAGATGGCCAGTGTGCTTAAATTACGATCACCCAACAACCGCTTGACAGAAAAGGCTGGTTGATGCGGGCTATGATACTGGCAGCTGGACGTGGTGAACGGATGCGCCCGTTAACCGATAGCACACCCAAGCCGCTATTAAAGGTTCAAAAAAAGCCACTGCTAATTCACCATTTGATTGCCTTAAAGGAGGCGGGTGTAAGCCAAGTAGTGATTAATCATGCCTGGCTTGGCGAGCAAATTGAAGCGTTAATTGGCGATGGAGCGAAGTATGGCCTACAGGTGAGGTATTCAGCAGAACCGGCGGGGGGTCTGGAGACGGCGGGCGGTATTTTTCACGCCTTACCACTGTTGGGTAGTGAGCCATTTATAGTGGTTAATGGTGATATTTGGTGTGACTACCCTTTCAAAAAACTGCCGTCGCAGCTTGAAGGTGTTGCTCATTTAGTAATGGTAGATAACCCGGCTCAACACTCTAAGGGCGATTTTTCACTGAATAAACGACAACTCTCTCTCTCACCTCATCATGCATTAACCTACTCCGGGATTGCGGTGTTTCACCCCGATTTTTTTGCAAAATGTCAGGCTGGCCGTTACCCTCTTGCTCCTTTGCTGAAAGAGCAAATAGTGAAAAAAAGAGTGAGTGGAGAGTATTACCCAGGCACCTGGTGTGATGTGGGCACCCCAGAGCGTCTTCATCAGTTGAATTTACAACTGATTAAATGATTTATTCCGCTGATCTAATTTTATAGCAGCCAAGTTTCACGCTATATTTTAAATGGATGGACCGTATGATTCGGGTAATGATTGTTGATGATCATGGATTGGTTAGGGCAGGGCTGGCACGAGTGCTGGATGATGCACCTGATATTGAAGTAGTTGCCGAGGCAAACTGTGGCGAAGTTGCGCTGAGTTCTGCCGCGCAGTCACACCCGGACGTGGTTTTGATGGACATCAACATGCCGGGCATTGGTGGCATGGAAGCGACCACGAAGTTACTCCAGTTGCAACCAAACCTGAAGATCATTATTGTGACGGTGCATGCGGATGGCCCCTTTCCCAACAAGCTGCTACAAGCGGGCGCGGTGGGTTACCTAACCAAAGGGTGTGCCTGTGAAGAGATGATTCAGGCGATTCGCACCGTTTTTGAAGGGCGGCCCTACGTCGCTCGCTGCGTGGCGCAAAACATCGCAATGTCACATAAACAACAAGCTGACATCTCACCCTTTGTGCTGTTATCACAACGTGAATTGCAGGTTGTGATGATGTTGACCCAAGGGCTGAGTGGACAGGATATTTCTGACCGCCTCAGCCTCAGCCCTAAAACAGTCAGTACCTATCGGTGTCGAGTCTATGAAAAGCTCAAGATAGGCAGTGATGTGGAGCTGATGCAGTTGGCAATGCAGCATAAGTTGCTGAAAGAGGAGTAGGTGTTCAAGCCGTAGAAAAAACCCAACCCACCCCAATAGCGCAAAATGGCATCAAAGCATAAAGATTGCGCTCATGCCATGCCAAAGCTCATCCCCGACAACCCACTCCGCAGCCGCGACGACCACCAACACTACTGACTCGACCACCTGTTCAGCGGGTACAGCTCATGGGGGCGTGGTTGATCGTGAGGGGTGTGTTCATTTACCGAACGGTGCGTCGGCTCTCTTTTCAGCTGCAGTGGATATGGCGACACTCGCCGTTGTGCTGAATGTAACAACTGACCTCAGGTGATGCGACCTTCGAGGGCGTGAGATGTGGCCTGCAAGCATTTACCATTTAATGTAAACTACATTAATCGAAACAGTGATCAAATAGTTGGAAAGGGGGGCGTTATGGTGTACCTGAAGAAGAGTGGGTTGGCTTTTCTGTTTATATTGCTCACAGGCTGCTCTGGAATGACACCTGATCAGGTGGTGAGCGAGATCTATGGTGATTCCGGTGAGGATGGCCAACTTTATAAGAAGTTGTCTGAATTACAGTTTAAATTAGAAATGTTGACACAACAGGCGCACTGTAGCTCTGATTTTGAGTGTCAAACAATTGGTGTTGGCACCAAATCTTGCGGAGGATTTCGTTACTATTTCGCCTACTCGGTCACCTCTTCAGATGTGACCCAAATCACCAGCGTGGCACGGGAGTATGATGTGACAGATAATAAGCTTGATCATCGACTTGAGCGAGCGGATAGATGCACCATTGGTGTTAACCCTGGAGCCAGTTGCCGTAATTTGGTCTGTACCTTGAACTACTGATCCTCTGCTAACGGATACCCCAGCGCTCACGCAGCGCTTTGAATACTTTGTTGGGGTAGCGAAAGCTACCCAAGCTACCATTGTAGCGCGCCAGTGCGCGGCTCAGCTGCCCCTTCTCTCGGTCAAGGTAGTGCTTGAGAATGGTGCAGCCAAAGCGAAGGTTGGTGGGTATATCAAATAGATTATCATCCGGTCGTTCCAGTTCATCCAACCAGAATGGCATAATTTGCATCAAACCTCGGGCACCCGCAGATGAGATTGCCCAGCGATTAAAGTTACTCTCCACCTCAATGACCGCTAACACGAGCTCGGGCTGTAATCCGGCAAGCTTTGCCTCTTGATGAATCATCTTTAGTAGCTCAATGCGCTTTTCATGGTCAGGAATGCGCCGGGCAAGGCGGGATGACATATCGTGCAGCCACACTTCTGCATCGAATCGATCTTCAAAACTGTGAACATCAGAAACCGCTTTACTCAATAACTCCAGCAGTTCGGGTTCGGGGTAGCCTGTTTTGGCATGCAGCTGATTTGAAAATATCAGCAGTAATAATAGAACGCCTGCCATATTGATCATCTGACGCGCTCTGGGTAGCTTATAGTACGACATAAAATTCTCACACATCTGAGTTAGCCTAGCTGAAAAGCCTTTAGCCCTTAATCATTGCTTTACGTTTCTACCTGAGGATTAGGGTTTACTGCCGGCCATTCTACTGTTTAAAGGCGGCCATTTTACCAAAAACTATAAATGAGCCGCCATCGGTATAGAAAAATTTTCATTCGGGAGCTGCCATTAATCACTCTACCCAAGATTTAAAGTAATGATTCAAATCGCTTAACCCGGTCGCCCATCGATGCGTGCCTTTAGCAATATCGGGGTGTAGAACCAGGTGAAAATGAGAAAACTTAAGCACCATGCAGCGGCTGCAAATCCGAGTGGCCAATGGTAACTGAGTGGTAGAAGTGGTGCGAATACGCGAAGCAGTGCAGCCAGGTTTATTAAAGCAAAAGCGTAAACCAGTGCTGGGTGGGGTAGTCGCATCTCTCGGCCAGTGTGACCCACCGCCACGCGGGCCATCATCCCCAGGGAAAGCACTCCTAGCGCACCTGCAAAATAGGCGTGCAGCGCCCAAGATAACGGCATGACACCGTGCATTGCGAGCGCGTGCAGTGCAAAGCCCATCACCAGCCACAAATAACCAAGCCACAACACCCAAATTAATGGCTCACGCCACAACTGGTGGGTATACCACCCCATTAGGCGAATAAGATGGACAGCGGCGGCAAACAGAGCAGCCAGGCTGATCAACGTAGGGTTAGAAGTGAGTTGTACGAAGATCAACAATGCCAGTGTGGCTGGGCTGAGAAATTCGATAATGCGCCAACTTCTCCGTTTAAAGCCCTGAGTGGCGCGCTCGATAAAAAAGGGCACTACTCGCCCCGCCATGATAACCAGAATCCACAACATCAATAGTGCGGCAAGGGTGTTGCTGCGTTGAATATCGGCCTCAACCACCCCCTGCATGCTGAGGTGAATGAACAGATTGGCACCGCCAATGAGCAACAATAAGAGCGGGAATATCTGGTTGTTATGCTGGCGGCTACGCCAGATGGGGATGGCGATCAGCAATGCGAGGAGCGGTGTAAATAGCACGTCGAGTGTGGCCGTGATGAGTATGGGCAGCTCAAAGAGTGGCGTGATGCGTGCGGCTAGCCACAAGAGAAACAGCATGGCCAGCGGCACACCACTTGGTGTGGGTTGATGGGTCCAGTTTTTAACCGCCGTAAGTAGAAAGCCCGCAATCACCGCCATCACATAGCCGAACAGCATTTCGTGGCGATGCCAGGCGATATTATCAGCGTAATAGGGTGAAATTAGCCACGCTTGCCCAAGCTGGCTGAGCCAGAAAGGGAAGATGATGAGTGCCCAGACGCCAGCCGCCCAAAAAAAGGGCCTAAAGCCGAGTGCAAAGGGGGTGTATCCGGTAATGGGATCGTGGGGACGTTCGATTTGCATAGCAGAAAAACAACCTCAGAGTGGCTCGATAGGTGTAGTGATTACTCTCTTCACTATAGCATTCAATCAATATGGTATGTTTTGATGCAGGTCAATTTTTAGGGGCCTCCTTATGCGAAACAAGGCGTTTAAAGGCGAGCTGGGCTTGCTCGGAGTGATCGGCATGAGGTTTTAAGCCTCCTAGCGTTCCGACACCCTTCAATGACCTTCCAAACACAATAGGCTACTCTATGGGTCGCGCTATTACTTTTTATGTGAGAATAGATGAAAAATGAAACACCCGCATCGAATAAAGCGAGGCAGATCCTCAAGCAGGTATTTGGTTATGACGACTTTCGCTCGCAGCAAAGCCAGATTGTAGATCAGCTCTGCAATGGCCAGGATGCGCTGGTGCTGATGCCCACCGGTGGCGGCAAGTCACTCTGCTACCAAATACCTTCACTAGTCAGGGACGGTGTGGGCATTATCGTTTCACCACTGATTGCACTGATGCAGGATCAGGTCGACACGCTGCAACAACTCGGTATCCGTGCCGCCTATCTCAACTCATCACTGACTGCGCAACAGGTACAGCAGGTCATCCAGCAGCTTCATCGGGGTGAGCTACAGATGCTCTATGTCGCCCCTGAGCGTTTAATGATGCCGCAGACATTGGCCCTGCTATCTCAAATCGAGGTGGCGCTGTTTGCCATTGATGAGGCTCACTGCGTCAGCCAGTGGGGGCACGATTTTCGTCCGGAGTATATTCAGCTCTCGGTGCTGCATGAGCGCTTTCCACAGATTCCGCGTATTGCACTCACCGCCACCGCCGATATGGCCACCCGGCAGGAGATTATCGAACGCCTCTCGTTGCAACACGCCACGCTTTTCAATAGCGGCTTTGACCGGCCCAATATTCGTTACAGTATTTCCGAAAACAGTGGTAATGCCCGTGATCAACTGTTGCGCTTCATGCAGAACGAACACCGGGGTGAAGCGGGCATCGTCTACTGTCTCTCGCGTAAGCGAGTTGATGAGCTCGCCAGCTGGCTTTGTCACAAAGACCTCAAGGCGCTCCCCTACCATGCGGGACTCGGCACAGAGCAGCGCCGCACCCATCAACAACGATTTTTGAGAGAGGATGGCATTGTTATGGTGGCCACCATCGCCTTCGGCATGGGAATCGACAAACCCGACGTGCGTTTTGTGGCCCACCTTAACCTACCTAAAAGCTTGGAAGCCTACTATCAGGAGACTGGCCGCGCCGGACGTGATGGCCAACCCGCCGATGCCTGGATGTTATATGGCTTACAAGATGTGATCGTGTTGCGCCAGATGCAGCAGCAGTCTGAAGCGAGTGAGCGCTATAAACGGGTTGAACAACACAAGTTAAGCGCCATGCTGGGCTTTTGTGAAATTACCAGTTGCCGTCGCCAAGCACTACTCAACTACTTTGGTGACCACCTAGATGCCCCGTGTGGCAATTGCGATACCTGCCTGGATCCACCCAAAACCTGGGATGCCACCACCGCCGCGCAAAAAGCGCTCTCCTGCGTACACCGCACCGGCCAGCGCTTCGGGGTTAATCACCTGGTTGATGTGTTAATGGGTAAAGAGGGTGAGCGCATTACTCGCTTTGGCCATCATAAGGTGAGTACCTATGCCATCGGTAAAGAGCTAAATACTCAGGAGTGGCGGCACCTTTTTCGTCAGCTGATTTCACGGGGTCTGCTGAGTATCGACATTGAGGGACATGGCGCGATTAAGCTGAATGAAGCCGCTCGCCCCATATTAAAGGGGGAGGCATTGCAGTTACGGAAATTGAAAAAAGCCGCCGGCCAGAGCCGCAAGCGTGATAAAAGCAGCGTCGAAGCATTTGCCACCCCAGCAGAAAATAGCTTATGGGAAAAGTTACGGGAGTACCGCAAAGAGCTGGCCGATCAACAAGGGGTGCCGCCCTTTGTTATTTTCCACGACAGCACATTGCGCGAGATGGTGATCTCGCGCCCAGCCAATCTATTGGCGATGGGACAAATAACCGGCGTAGGCGCTAAGAAGCTAGAGCGCTACGGTGCCGACTTTGTCGAAATTATCACCACAGCGCACCACTCAGACTGAGAATCGCTTACGCATAAAGGCATAATACATAACAGGAATCACCAATAGGGTGAGTACGGTACTCACCAGAATCCCAAAGATCAGCGAAATCGCCAAGCCATTGAAAATCGGGTCATCCAAAATAAACATCGCCCCCAGCATCGCCGCCAAACCGGTCAATATAATCGGCTTTGCGCGCACCGCGCCTGAGCGAATCACCGCCTCATCAAATGGCCGACCTGCGGCCAACTCCTGATTAATAAAGTCCACCAATAGAATGGAGTTCCGCACGATAATTCCGGCCAAGGCAATCATGCCGATCATTGATGTTGCCGTATACTGCGCGCCAAACAGCGCATGGCCGGGTAGCACGCCGATAATCGTCAGAGGGATCGGTGCCATAATAATCAACGGCACAATATACGAGCGAAACTGAGCAACCACCAGCAGGTAGATAAGAATCATGCCCACCGCATAGGCAAGCCCCATATCGCGAAATGTCTCAAAAGTGACCTGCCACTCACCATCCCACTTCACACTGTATTGATAGGGGTTATCCGGCTGTGAAAACAGCACTTGTTCGATGCTGTGCCCTGGTTCAAACAGTGTGTTTTTCAGCTGAAAGAAAACATCAAACATGCCGTATAACGGGCTATCCGTGCGACCTGCCGCATCGGCAGTCACAAAAACTACTGGCATTAAATCTTTATGATAGAGGGTCTGCTCACGCTCTTCGGTACGCACCGTTACCAGATCCGCCAGCGCCACCAATCGACCACTTTGGCTTCTGAGTTTAATCGCCAAGAGCGTATTTAGGTCCGCCTTGTCACCCTCAGAGACCTCAATCCGTACCGGCACCGAATACTTTGAAGAGTCGCGATGCAGATAACTCACATCGGCACCGCTTAGCACGGTTGAAATGGCCGCCACCACATCTTGCTGCGAGACGCCCAAAAGTGCGGCTCTGGAACGGTCAACCCGAATCACGTAGCGCTGTGAGGAAGTCTCTATGGAGTCATCCACATCGACAATTTCATCGGTATTTTCCATCACTTTGCGCAGCTGTTTAGCCACCTGAATCTGGCCGACATAATCGAGTCCGTAAACCTCGGCAACTAAAGGCGCTTGCACGGGAGGCCCTGGCGGCACCTCCACTATTTTTACATTTGCGCCAAAGCGCTGGCCAATCAGCTGTAGCGGTGCACGAACTGCTTGCGCTATTTCATGGCTACTGCGATCACGCTGTGATTTATCGACCAGGTTCACTTGCAGATCACCCCTATGCGAATCACTGCGCAGATAGTATTGACGTACTAAACCATTAAAATTAACCGGCGCTGCCGTGGCGGCGTATGCCTGATAATCACTCACCTCTGGCACGCTGGCGATATGAGCGCCTAACTCACGCAGTACGCGAGCCGTCACCTCCACGGGTGTTCCTTCAGGCATGTCGACCACCACCTGAAATTCAGATTTATTATCAAATGGCAACATTTTCAGCACCACCAGTTTAACCGCAACTAAAGAGACCGACAGCCCGATCAACAGCACCACCACACCCAACAGACTCCAACGTTTAGCTCGCCCCTTGTCGCCCATCAAAAACGGGCGCATGACACGATTAAAGAGAGGGTATAGGCCCGGCTCACCACTCTTTTGGTGCCCGGCAACAACGGGGTTTTCACCCAGCACTTTAAGTGTTAGCCAAGGCGTTACCACAAAAGCAACGGCCAGAGAGATTATCATACCCATACTGGCATTAATCGGAATTGGGCTCATATAGGGACCCATCAAGCCACTCACAAAGGCCATCGGCAGCAGTGCGGCAATCACTGTAAAAGTTGCCAAAATGGTCGGGCTGCCTACTTCGTCTACCGCTTGAGGAATTATTTCTGAAAGGGGCTTACCCTTGTTCAGTTGAATGTGACGATGAATATTTTCAACCACCACAATCGCATCATCGACCAAAATACCAATTGAAAAAATCAGTGCAAACAGCGAAACACGGTTGATGGTAAAGCCCCATGCCCATGAGGCAAACAGCGTCATTGCCAGCGTGACGACCACCGCACTACCGATAATAAAGGCTTCACGTCGACCAATCGCAATCCAGGTTAGAATCACCACCGAGAGCGTGGCAAAGAGCAGTTTTTTAATCAAACTGGTCGCCTTGTTATCGGCTGTTTCTCCATAGTTTCGGGTGACCGTCACCTCAACACCATCAGGAATCAAAATCCCTCGCAGCTGATCAATACGCTGAACCACCTGCTCTGCCACATCCACCGCATTGGTGCCCGGCTGTTTGGCAATGGCAATCGTCACCGCAGGAAATTCACCCCGCGCCGTCACACCTTTTTCGGCAATCGCCTGGCCGGTACCAAACCAGACATACTGCTCGGGCTGATCAGAGCCGATATGTACTTCGGCAACATCGGCCAGGTAGATTGGTTTGCCCTTTTCGACACCCACCACCAGCTGGCCAATCTCTTCGGCACTACTGAAAAAATCACCCACTCGCACCTGAATTTCGCGGTTATCACGAATCATCACCCCCGCTTCACTGGAGACGTTAGCCTGCTGTAGTGCCTGGCTTAGCTCATCAATCGCTATGTGGTAACCTGCCATTTTTTGTAGGTCGAGCAGGATGTGTACCACTTGATCGGGACTACCCAAGGTGTAAATATCCCGGGTACCTTTAACCCGTTTCAGCTCAATTTCGATAGCGTGAGCAACTTTGGAAAGCTCAGCAGCCCCGACTTGATCATCTTCACTCCACAGCGTGAGCGAGACAATGGGCACATCATCGATCCCCATCGGTTTAATAATGGGCTGTAGAACCCCAACATTGGGCGGAATCCAGTCACTATTGGAGTGTATGGCGTTATAGAGGCGAACAATCGCATCGGTACGCGGCTCGCCCACCTCAAAGCTGACGGTTAGCAATGCCATACCGGGCTTGGAGACCGAGTAGACATGCTCCACCCCCTCCAGCTCTGAAAGCACCTGCTCTGCGGGTGTACTGACTAACGCCTCCACCTGACGAGCTGACGCACCGGGAAATGGAATAAAAACATTGGCAAAAGTGACATCAATTTGCGGCTCCTCCTCTTTCGGAGTCACCATCACGGCAAACAGACCCAGCAGCAGCCCGACTAACGCCAGCAGTGGCGTGATTTCGGTCTGAAGAAAGCGCTTTGCAATACCACCGGAGAGACCCAGAGACGACTCACTCATCAATTACTCTCCCGCCCGCTGACGCTGTTTGAGCAAAATACCGGCACGCAGCGGCTCCAGTGAGACCTGCTCCCCCTCAGACAACCCGGCTAACACCTCGGTACGCCCATCCTCTAGGCTCCTACCCAAACGAATCTGCCGAAAAGAGAGCACATCACCACTCTTCACATAAACTGCACTTAACTCACTGCGCTGAACAATCGCCTTCGGTTCAATCGCCAATGCGCGAAACGAGCCTGCACTAAAGGCCACTTTCACCATTATGCCGGGGTAGACACCTTCCAGGCCACTCGGCAAACCCACTCGAACAGTAAAGCTATGGGTAACCGGATCGGCATAGGGGTAGACAACAACCGCCTCACTGATAAAGGCCCTCCCCTCGCCTACACCAAAAATAACCTTTGCCGTGCTGTTTTTTCTAACCCGTTCAATATAATGTTGCGGAACAGATACATTTACCCGCATATCATCAACCGCAAAACCGCTCATCAGTGGCTGACCGACACTTGCCATCTCACCGGGTTCAATGTGGCGTGCCACCACAATACCGCTAAAAGGCGCTTTAACAACAGTGTAGTCGAGCTGCTCTTTTGCTTGCTGATATTTGGCCTGCGCCCCTTTCAAGCGTTGCTCACCGGCATTAAGATCCGCAACCGCCTGATCAAACACCGCAACAGAGACCAGCTGTTTATCTCGCAAATCCGCAAGGCGCTGGTACTCCGCCTTGTTCTTGGTATATTGAGCTTTCGCCTCTTGCAGCGCCGCATCGGCCACACTCAATTGCGACTGCTGCTGCTTATCTCGCATCCGGATGATGACACTGCCCTGTGGTACAAAATCGTCCACATCAAAATTTACTTCGATAATACGACCCGATGTCTGCGCCGAGAGGGTCGCTTGCTGAACCGCCTCAATAACGCCGTCATATGTCATCTGCTGGGAATACTCCTTGTACTCCAGCAGCTGTAACGGCATCGAATCTTCAGCTTTCACCGGGGCCACGCCCAGCACAAAAAACAGTACTGCCATTGTCGTCAATTTACTCATCTTCACCTGCCTGCCTCTCGGGAACTTTTCCTCGCCACTTAAGTCTATATCAGTAAATGCTAATATACAATACTAAAAACAGGGATCCTGACAAAAACCCAAAGAGGCGCTACACTCTGCCTCGTAGAATCGCAAAAGGTCTCACCATGCTGCAAAAAGTACCACTACTACTCATCACCTTACTGCTCAGTGCTTGCAGCACCAGCACTGTCCATCTGAAGCTGGATGCCATTACCGCGCCAGATTACTCAACAGACAACCCAGCCTATCAGCTACTCAGCGGCGATCCGAACATCGACCCCGATGACCTCTACTTCAAGGAGTTTAGCCACTATGCTCAGCAAGCCCTCAAAGAGGCTGGGCTACACAGCACCCAGCAGAAGGCCTCTGCCCAGCAGAAAATATACTTCAGTTTTGGCATTAACCGAGGCACCACTAAGCGCCGCACCTACAGCACGCCCGTCTATGAATACACGGGGGGTGAAAGTATCTCCATTAAAGAGCACACAATCCGTGATGGCGCTGCCGCCACCACCACTACCGAGCTCTATGTCCCCTACCGCTATCAATTAGTCGGGAGAGAGCGACGCTCCAGCGAGACAACCACCTATAAAAGTTACCTCAGACTAGAGGGGCGCAGTAACGATGAACAAGCAAAACAGCTCTGGATGATTACTGTTGAGGCGGACAGTGCGAACAATGATTTACGGGTGTTAATCCCGCTGATGCTCAGCAAAGCACAACCGTTTATCGGAAAGAACAGCGGCAAGATAATAGAGATCAAAGCATCACAAAATGACCCTGCCATAGAGCAGTTCATTGGCAAAGCCAAACCGTAACAAGCCGTTTAAAGACCAAGGAGTGGTCACAGATGAGACACCTACTTCCCCAGTGGCTAATATGGCTACTGGTCATCACCCCTTACAACGTACTCTACTCAGCCGAACCACCGCCACTACCGCTGGCCCACAAATACCAAAACAGCATCGACATTGAACAATACTGGGTAAGTGAAAAACTTGATGGTGTGCGAGCTTATTGGGACGGAAACGAGTTAATCTCAAAAAATGGCAACCCGTTCCCCGCACCCCAGTGGTTTACCGATGCACTTCCCACGCATAAATTGGATGGTGAGCTATGGATTAGCCGAGGTCAGTTTGAAAAACTGCTCAGCACCGTGCGACAGCGGCCAACCCATCACAAGCTGTGGCGCAAGGTTCGCTACATGGTTTTTGACCTTCCGCTCGCAGGCATCCCCTTCGAACAACGCCTGATCAAACTCAAACAAATTATTGATGCCCACCCAAGCCCCCACCTACAGATGGTCAAACAATACCAACTACCCAGCCATGCCGCGCTGATGAAAAGAGTGGAGCAGGTTGTCACTGCCGGTGGAGAGGGGTTAATGTTACATAAAGGGAGCGCCCACTACAGAGCCGGGAGAAGCAACAACCTGCTTAAAGTGAAAATATATCAGGACGAAGAAGCCACCGTGATCGGACACCAGCCCGGAAAAGGAAAATACCACGGCCTGTTAGGCTCCCTACTGGTTATTAATCGCCATGGCAAAACATTCAAACTAGGTAGCGGCTTGAGTGACCAACAACGCAAAAAACCGCCACCCATCGGCAGCACCGTCACCTACACCTTCACAGGGACAACCATCAATGGCATACCTAAATTTGCCAGTTTTTTGCGTGTTCGTAGTGAGCCTGAACAGTAGAGGCGGTTTATTATTTACACTGACCCCACTGGCTCATCTCCTAAGTCAGACTGCACGCATTCCGTCAGCCCATTGATATCACCACCTTTTAAACCAATTTCTGACAACAAGGAGTCAATCAGCGGAGCTTGCCCTCGATAACGCAAGGCGCTGTTCACCACTTGATCGGCAAGGTTGCCGCTATTGCCGCCGCAGTTGCTTACCCCATCAGCCACCGAATCTGAACCCACATTTAAACCACCGACCTGGATGATTTTGATACCATCAATCTGCTCCATCGGTTTGACACTTTCGCGGATGATATCAGGCAGTTTTTCCAATAATTCGAGTTTAATTTTCATCGCTATTTGTTCGGGAGAGAGCGTGTTTGACGCTTTATTAATGGCCTGTTTACCCGTTGCTTCAACGCTATAACGCTGGATGTCTGCATCGGCACGTAATTTGATGGCCTCTGCTTCACCGACTGCTTCAATGCGTTGTTTTTCGGCCTCGGCATTAGCCAGTATTCGGATCGACTCGGCCTGGTCTTGTGCCGCCTGTTTCTGTGCCTCTGCGGCAAAGGTGATACTAATGGCCTGACGCTCTGCATTTTCCCGTGCTTTGACCAACTCAACTTCTTTAGCTCGTTCGGCAATTTCTGTCTCACGTACGGTCTGAATGATCTCGGACTCTTTCATCGACTTTTGGCGCGCACGATCTGCTTCAGCCTGAGCTTCTGATTGTGATTTGGATTTTTCCGCAACAGCGATGGCTTTGTCCTGCTCTGCCAACTCAACGGTTTTGCGACGTTCGATTTCCGCAGTTTCAATGGCCTTTTCCCGGTTGATGTCTTGCTCCTTAATTTGTCGTTCTTTTACAATGCGCTCTTCTTCGACGATTCGCTCAGCAATAATATTTGCCGTATCAACCTTCTGTTGGGCCGTGATTTCGGCTTCCTGAGCTTCTCGATGTTTGCTTGCCTGCTCGCTGGTGATTTCTGCCGCTTGAGCGGCACGACGCACTTCTACTTCACGTTGCTGTTCAAGCTGCGCGTATTCAACCTCACGCTGTATTTCGAGGCGCTGACGCTCGGCTTGCAAATCTTTTTTTGCGATAGCGACGTTGGTATCCTGTTCAATGTCGTTGCGCACTTTACGGCGTGTTTCAATCTCTTCAGTCAGCCGAGTCAGGCCTTCTGCGTCAAACGCATTGTCTGGATTAAAGAACTCTCTTTTTGTCTGATCGAGTCCCGTGAGCGATACCGACTCCAGCTCCAGGCCATTTTTCAACAGGTCTTCTGAGACAATTTGCTGTACTTTTTGCACAAAATCGACTCGTTGCTCATGCAGTTCTGTCATCGCCATTTCAGCGGCTACAGCACGTAATGCATCGACAAATTCTCCTTCAATCAACTCTTTTAGCTGCGTCGGATTCATGGTGCGCATACCGAGTGTTTGCGCTGCATTCGCAATGGAGTCTTGAGACGGTTTTACGCGAAGATAGAATTCCGCCGTGACATCGACTCGCATACGGTCTCGTGTAATCAATGCGTGCTCACTAGATCGTCGAACTTCCAGGCGTAACGTATTCATATTGACCGGGATAATTTCATGCAATACTGGAATAACCAGTGCGCCGCCGTTGAGTATTACTTTTTGTCCTCCAAAGCCCGTTCTTACAAAAGAAATTTCTTTCGATGCGCGCCTGTACATGCGTGAAAACATCATCCCCAGCAACAGTAGCATGATGAGTATGCTGCCCACGTACCACGCAATAGTCGTTAAATTATCCATCGATGTGACTCCTTATTTTTCGATATACTTTCAAGCTATATCGTGATCAATTAATGCAGGGTTGGTATTTTCAATCGCTTTAAAGATTGCACCCTCTTTACGCACCAACAAAATTGAGTGGCTTGAGGTAAACAATTTTCCTTTGGCATCCGGCTCAACCATCACGTAATGGGTGGTGCCGTGTAGGTCCCTGACTTTCGCCTCAGCTGGCTTATCAACGAATGCGGTGCCCAGTGTAATGGTGGCAATACGCCCTACTAGGCTCTCTTCGGTTACGGCGTCCGTTTCATCCCTCGGTATCATTTTATGCAGCGCGCCACCCAAAACACGGACGATGGGCAAGCTAAGCAGCAAAGCCGGTATTGAGATCAATGCAGCCGGTAATAGCGAGCCCGTCATGCTTTGTGCAAATGACTGTAGCGTTAATCCAATCAAGCCAAAGGCTGTGAGAAAAACCACTAACAACATGAGTAAAGGTACTTGGCCGATACGCAACCAACCCAACGTTCGTGACGAGAATGAAGATGTTTTCACATCAACATTAACACCGGGCAACAACGGGCCTATGGTGCTGAACAGTGCAAAACCGATCAACAGAGCGACACCTTCCAGTACCGTAATACCGATCATCAGCGCTAATGCCACGCTAAAAGGTATATTTCCGGTCTCTGTCAAAAATTCAATCATCAGATTTATCTACTGTCAGCGGGGTTGTTTTTTTTAATGGCCGCAAGTCTTTCTTGTACTCGATTCTTGTGCGCCATCTTGTCCAGCTCTGCCAGTTGTGCGGCATGATGTGAATGTGCAGCAGGCCCGTTTGAAAGGCCCGTGCTACTTTCCATGACGCGACTAAAAGCAGCGCTTGCTTTTTCAACGTTTTTTTCAATGCGGCTCTCTGTTGCCGTCGCTTTGCCCGCCGTTCCAACGGCATCTGCTTGCTGTTGCATGACACGAAACTGCTTGAGTTCAGCCTGCATTTCACGCTTTTTTGCTTGCAATGCTGCGATGTAGCTTTCCAGCTCTTTTTCCTGGGTGCTGCGTTCGGCTATGGTCCCTTCCAGTACTGGAATCTGCGCTTCGATATCCAGCTGGCTAGCAATCGCCACTTCTGCCAGGTCATCACAAGCTTCATTTACCGCAAGTGCTATTTTTTCTGCGAGCGCTGCATGTTTTCGGTGCTCTTCCACGAGGCGGCTGTTTGCCAAGTGTTTGCTCGCAACGGTACGCCCCAGTTCGGCTCGGACTTCATCAATCGCACTGTCAATTTCACGAATGGATTCCTGCATCACGGCTTCAGGCGCTGCATTTTCAACAGCATCTATAAGTGCATTAAGGCTGCCACTGACAATGCGCCCAACACGATTGGCTAATAGTTCTTTCATCACTATCCTTCCTCTTGTTTATAAAATATAAAAATTGAAACTTCGGTAAGGTTGTAGAGAGATTATCTGAGAAAATTAAGGATGGCAGCGTCTATCCGGCCAGTGGCCGCATGTTGCTGTGAGTGGTATTTTTTTGGGGCTGAGGAGAGCAGGCAGTAATCATTTGAGGCAATATTTTACAAAAAAATCGAGTTAATAAGGGTCATCATCCTTATCATCATCTAGAGTGAGCCGTTTGGAGTGGTCTTTTTGCGGCGGCGCGACAGGTGGACCCATGTTTCGCTCAACAAAAGTGTGAATAAGCCAGATACTCCCCCACAGTAGCGCTAAATAGAGGTGGTAACTGACACGATCAAAAGTAAGGTCAAAGACGGATAACAGGCGATAGCTTACGATGTAGACAATATAGGTGACGCCCGCAAGCAGATAGGGCCACCACTGCCGCTCACCAAAGATAAACCAGAACACCACACCAAAATAGACAACACCCATCGCCAAATTCAAGCGATGCATACGTTCGATTTCAATATTAGCCGCCAGCAACAACTCTACCAGCAACAAAATAACTAACAAAATTTTATGGTGACGAAAGTGCACAATAAGTTCCTGATGATGTTTGGGCTTAAAGCGCTCCTGAATAAGGCCTGACTGAATTTCATTTCAGCGTAAAATAATCATCTCTTATTCGGCGCGCTCTTAATGTACAATAGCGCAAATTATCAGCTAGATGAAAGATACCCACGCTATGAGCACTAAAATAAAAATATTATATCTCGCCCTTGCCATACTCGTCGTCTACACCCTGTGGCCCTCTGGCGGCGATAAACAAGAGATAACCCAAGCGGCCATCATCGGTGAGAGTGAGCAGGGCGAAATGACTGTATTTGGCATTGTCTTGGGGAAAACAACCTTGAGTGAGGCAGAAATAATATTAGGAAGTCGCGCTAAGCGGGCTCTTTTCATCATGCCTCCGGAAAAAGATGAACAAGGCAATGACCTAGTCCCCGAACACAATGTTGAGGCCTTCTTCCCCAGCATGCCGGATAACAGCAAAATGTTGCTCGGGCTCTACTCCACAGAACCACAGCTAGAGCAGATTCGCTACAAGGCCCACGGCCCCATCGCGTTTCCCTCTGGCAATATCAAACTGGAAATTGACGATAAACAGCAGTCGATGGTTAACACCATGCCGGTAATTACCTTGACCTCAATTCCACGCGTCAGTCTGGGGCCGGAAGATATCAGCAATAAATTCGGTGAGCCGGCGCTGGTTCATGTGCGCGGGGAGATTGTTCACTTCCTCTACCCCAAGATAGGACTGGATGTCATTCTTGATCGAAGCGGCGAAGCACTGTTGCAGTTTGTAGAGCCCGGAAAATTTTCCCTGGTATTAGACTCTCTAGATATCGATGAAAAAGATCTGGTGAGCGACAACACTCACCCACAAAAACTTAACAACGAGGCACTTTGATGGAAGTACTGCTGGTAAGCGCCTTCACTATTGGCTTGCTAGGCAGCCTTCACTGCATTGGCATGTGCGGTGGCCTGGTAACCGCTATCACGATGAGTCGTGAAAAAGTGTGGTGGCCCGGTCTTATTAGCTATCAGCTGGCACGCGTTAGCAGCTATATGCTATTGGGTGCGATGATTGCAGCCATTGGCATCAACCTGCACGGTGAAAATAATCTGCAATCCACTCAGGTTTGGCTAGGCTATTTTGCCGCTGCAATCATGGTGCTGTTTGCCTTAAACCTGGGTGGCTGGATGCCTGACCCACTCAGCCGCTTCACCGGCACAATAATGCGAGTAACTGGCCTCAGCCGCTGGAGCAAACAGGCGAACGAACAGGACAAGCTTCCCCCCTGGCTAATGGTGGGCATGCTCAACGGTTTGCTACCTTGCGGCCTCGTCTATGCCGGCTTAGCACTTAGCCTAACAGCCAACTCACCACTCGAAGGCGCACTGGTCATGCTGGCATTCGGGGCCGGTACAATCCCCGCCATGCTGTTCACGCCCTATTTAATGCGCACCCTTACACCACAACTACGCGGCACACTCTTAAAAGTGGCCGCGGTTGCGCTGATCATTCTGGCTATCTTCACCGCCAGCCGCAATCTACTTCACGGTGACCATAACCATGCAACGAGCAACACCTCGCAGCCGCATGCTGAGCATGTGATGCCTCAACCTGTAGAACATCCTCACCCGCATCATGGTGACCAGCACCCGGTCGATGCCGCACCTGAAATGAACCACCACCATTGAGTCCTGATTTTGGCGGCTGAACTCACAAAAACACTTAAATAGCCTTGCAACCAGCCCGAATATCCCATCAACTTGTACCAAGATCGCTCAGGAGACTGGTTTCACAGAACAATGACCCAAAAGCCCTGCATCAGTGATGATGGAGGAAATATTCCCTCATGGCAGCAACGGGCAAGTGAAATTGTGTATAATTTACAAATTGTTCGGGCTAAGTGATAAGTGGCGGAGTGTTGGCAAGCTAGCCACGCCATAAAATAGCATTACCCTGAACTTATTGTGTATTATGAATATGAAAAGAGAGAGACCATGCTTATAAAAAAACAGTGGCTTACAATTGCAGTTGCCCTATTGATTGCCGGCCAGACCAATGCTGCTGATATCGCAGCAGGCGAGGCCTTCTCTGCCAACTGCACCTCGTGTCATGGTAACAATGGCATCAGCCCCAGTGCTGAAGTCCCTAATCTGGCAGGGCAGCTCCCTGACTACATTGTCAAGCGAGTCAATTCATTTCGTGATGCTCGACAAGGAGACAGCCTGATGCATGGTCTCGCTAATTTACTTAACAACCCACAGGATATCGAAAATGTTGCCGCCTATTACGGCTCTCTACCCCGGGCACGCTACAGAAGCTCCAATAAATCGCTGATTGAAGCAGGCAAAAAAGTCTATTTTAGTTCTTATAATTGTAGCATGTGTCACGGCAGTGACGGCATGGGAGAGGCACCTACCGAAGGTGCCACATCACCCATGGTTGTAGGGCAGAGCAAACGCTATATTGTGAAGGCGCTGTATGATTTCCGAACCAGTAAACGCACCAGCAATGAAGGTTACATGATGAACCTTATTTTACCCTCCGTTTCAGAAGAGAGTATCGATGCCGTGGCCGAGTACCTCTCCAGCCAGTAGCCACTTCTTTCTCACAAAAAAGCCCCTGCCATTTATTGGCAGGGGCTTTTTAGTCAATGTATACGCAATCCATGACACTATCCCAGCAGCTAACGCTCTTTACTCTCCCCGCCATAGCGTTTCATTAAGCTCCAGACCAGGGCAACAAACTCTTGGCGATTCAGTTGTGGCACACCCAGCAGCACCAGTGAAAAGCGATAATCCCCAACATAAAGCGGCCAAACACCAATGCGACTGGCACCAAAGGCATCAATAGCGCCCCATGCCTGAGTGGTGACACCCAAGCATTTCTCCATCCTTTTTGCATGACGATCCTGCACAGATAACAGGTCAGCCGTCAATGCTGACAACGCCTCTGCGGTGGGATCGTCGACCCCGCTGCGTGCCAATGAGAAGCCATTATCATCCACTAGCAACCCTTTACCTATTGATGAAAGCTGCGGAATGAGTGCCGCCATCTCCTGCCCAATGCCCGCATCATGTATCTCCTTCGCTTCCTTGAGGCCATGAACCCATGACATGGTTTGTGCCTGATGCAATAGGGCGAGCGCCTGCTGCTCATCATCCACCCGCAACCATTCACAGAGTTTGTTTATCTCCGCCTTTGGGCAGGATTGGAAACTTAGAATGTGACGTAAAAGGTCACGGGTATGATCATCTTCTGCACTGGAGACGGCATGAAAAGCACCGGCCGGCGTAGGGTATAAATAGAGGTCATCCGCCAATTGATAATCAGACAAATGTGCTTCCTTGTAATATTAAGATCTGTTTTTAAAATACTCATCAAGCGCCTGCCAAGACGTTGGAACCGCCAATGAGCGCCCTGAAAAGCGATAATAACTAGCCTGAAAGGCATTGACCAGTTGATGCTCACGATAGAGTGCCAATAGTTTTTCGCATGCACTCTGATCACCCGGGTCCGCATCAACACGCTGCTCTAACAGACCACATGCCTGCTCAATATTGCCTGCATCGATGTAGTGCTGAACCAGCACGACACCGTCACCCTGCTGACAAGCAATGCCCGCCTGAGAGACCAAGGGGTAATTTTCAACCCCACCTTGTGATAACCGAGAGTAACTACCATCCGGCAGCTGCTCATCTGCACGCAAGCCGGTTTGTAATCGTTGCATCAAAAACTGTAACTGATCTGCCTGAAGCTTTTCCGACACATGAGTGAGTAGCGAATGCCGAAGGTCATAGCCCCGATCACCCAGCACAATGAAAAGATCAGCCAGTGCACTGAATATTGCAAAAGCATCCCCTCGAGAAAATCGCATCAAAACACGCTGTGTATGTGAACGAAGGTCTCGTGGGTTACGCTCAATGCGTCGCTGTAGGTGCTCAGCATATGCATCATTGGATACTGCTGCAGAGAGTTTTGGGTGAAGCCCCTTACTATCAGGTAGCAAGCTCGCCTCTCCACCCGAAAGACCATTAACGGCTAACGCTGCTCCTTTCGCCGATTGTGTTACTAACTGATAATACTCCATACAAATCAGTTATCCGGTACCGTTTGAACGGGCATCGTCCAACATGCCATCAATCTCGATATTAACCAAGCGCATTAACAACGCCTCTTTGATACCGGATGCTTTATCCACAGCGACAAACATATTACGTTGGTAGCTTTCTGATATTAAAGCCATAACAGCAGCCTGTAACGAATGCAGCGCCTTAATCACCGCTTTTGCTTCATTCTCACCCAAATGCTCAAGTGCATTTGAACTGAGGTAGGTCAAAATCCAACCCCACATACCGGAGACCATCGCATTATTCACTTTACGCTTAATATGCACCAAGCCAACAAATGTCTGCCACTGCCAGTATGCATCATCAAAAGGGCCATTCAAAGTGCGCCTATACCAGTCTCTCAAGGTCTGCTCGCGAGCTGCTCGCTCATTATCAGTAAAAACTGCACGCGTCACACTGTAAGAGTAGACTGCGTTATAAAACCCATCCACAAGGCCATCCTCAAGTGTCAGCAGCACATCCTTATTGCGAATTAATGCTTGAGCATCCTCATCATTAAAACGAACGCACTCGGGTATCTGCTCGATAATTTCATTTGTCATGATTATATTGTCCCGTCACTTTTGTTGTGATTAGCCCAAAACCTTACGTACTTCCTGTGCCGCCGAGCTAGCCTCAAGCCGAACAAGCCCTAGGTTACCTCGTGATGGCGCACGCACTGCCAAAACACTGTTATCTCCTGCAAGATAGATAAGCAGAAGGCCATCACGCCCTTTTACCATCACCTCTTCTGGCTCACCCAAAGTGGCATTTTGTGAAATCCTGTTCCCCAAGCCCGATGCGGCCGCACTCACAGCAGCCACGCGCACGGCATCCTCTTCAGCAAAGTCAGTGGCGATTGAGAGACCCTCATCACTGGCAATCATCACGCCTGAGATATCCGGTACATTCATCCGCAGCTCTTTGGTTATTTTATTTAGCTCATCTTGCTTACTCATTATGCATCCCCGTTGTTGTTACTTGGTTCTGTTGTTTGTTTATAACGACTATCATCCACAGTTCTTAAGCTGTCGCCATCTCGCTCCAGACAAAATGAAGTACCCACTTTATGTTTAAACTTGGTTTTTTTATGATGTGCGGGTGAGGGAAAAGCGGTCACAACCCCTTTTTTAGGCCGACTAGCCAGCGCTTTTTCAGGTACTTTTCGCAGAGCAGAGCGTCGCTTTATCAGCTCAGCCTCTTCACATGCGTTACAAAAATTGATCACCATCGGTAGTGGCACAGAGGTCATTTGAGCCAAACCAATAATATCGATGTTGTGTGAAACCAGATACTTTGCAAGCTTCATGTGCTCCATGCAGTGGGGCACCCGTTTAAAGTCCGGCATACGCTTCAAATGAAGCAGATCATTTGGTGCCAGAGCCTCCATTAAGCGCCCTTCAGAGCCAAAGAGTGCCGCCGTGTAAAACAGTGCCCATAATGGCTGAACAATACAACCGGCCATCACATCATCAAGATCAGCCGATGAAACCTCTTGTACCTTAAACTTATAAGCCGCCATGGAAAATAGCTCCACCTCTCGATCCAAAGGATCAATGGAACCGAACACCCCCCTCTCCGGCGAAATAACCAGTGCGGGAAGCCTCAAATGAGTAACCACAACAGACTGATTTTTATCAACAATTGAATGCAACAGCCCGAGGAGTCGAGTATATTGATAGAAGCGCATGGCAGGGCGGTTAAGCATCTGCATCATCTCCATCGCGGGCTTCTCACGCCGAGGCTTTTGCTGCTCATCAAACAGGCCGCCGCGAGGCAGGTAAGTATGCTGACGAAGAGGGGGGCGATGAAAAGAGGGCCTTTCAGTGGAAGGGGTGAGAAGCTCTTCAGGCTCTAAAACATCGGTATTTTCAACTGTTTCAACTGTTTCAACTGTTTCAACTGTTTCAACTGTTTCAACTGTTTCCACGGCTTCAACAGCTTCAACGGCTTCAACAGCTTCAACAGCTTCAACAGCTTCAACAGCTTCAACGGCTTCAACGGCTTCAACGGCTTCAACCACGAGTGTTTCAGTCGAGTCCTTTTCAGGCAACACCGCTGACTCATCTGCGATATAAACATCATCGAGCACAGGGGGATCGACCAAGCCACCCTCCAGCTCCTCAACCATTGAATCAACTTTTACTTGCGCAACCGGTTCATCTTGCGACATATCCAATACAGCAGGCTTTTCATACGGAATGCGTCGCGCGATAGCAGCCAACGCTTCGACCGTGATCGGAGACGCTCCATCTGGACGTTTAACCAAGTGAAGCTGGCCTTCAAACCCTTGAAGCAAAGTGACCACCGCCCGATAACTGAGAGGCAGGGTGGTGTGGTAGCAAACTGAAGAGTCCTTCAACTCTTCGCTTGAACATTGGATGAAAATAGCCGAAGAGTCTATCGCCACTATTTCATTAATCCACTCATTCGCGACCGGTGTATCGACATTAACAAAAATAACCGACGCAGGCTGTGAATGATGAGCTAACTGCCAGCGACCAATCTCCAGGCCAGCGGCAACATCAAGTGCGGCACGCAGCGCCCCTTGTTCTTTTTCACATAACCCAAGCGCAGCAACTGTTAGCAGCATAGTTTTATTTACTCGATTGTCAGCCAACAGGAAAGCAGCATAGACCTACCTCCCTGTTAGGGCCTAACCAAAAAATATCAAATTCAGTGTCAATTCATCGTATACCAAGCAACCTAGCCATCCTCCCTGATTCCACTAAAAAATACTTTACACATGAATCATGAAGCAATATTTGCTCCAAGCCGATAGATAATGGAAAATAAAAAAACAAACTGCCTTGTATCAACACATCATCGGTTCAACACCGGCTCGGATCATACGCCATGAAGATGACAAAAATGTGGTAATAGATATCAAAACGGCCGATTAACCTCCCATTGCTTCAATCAAGTTGCAACGCCCGCACCCAATAAGTGCAACCTAAAAATAACGTCCACACTCTATTGCCCTGCCTGCCTGTCAATTTCCTGACGAAATAACCGCCATAAAAACCTAGCTATTATACGAAATTGGATAAAAAACCAGATACAGCCCACAGGCATTCGGGTTGCCACACAATATCTTGAGAAAAAACCGACTATCTTGCATCATAAATGGGCACACCCGCAGTATGCAGAGCCCTCTGCATGGCTCGTGTTGCATCCATAATCATACGAATAGCAACGGGGTACTCACCCTCAGCACTTTTATCCAAGGCTTTTTGTGCCATCGCTCCGCCTTGCGCTCTATATTGAGTAATCTCTGCCAGGGTTTTAGCATCCGGCTGCATCTGTCTAATGGCAATGGGAATCAGCTCTTCATAGCCTAAATAGCGGCGGTGCTCATAAATAAACTCAAGCTTCGGTGTGCTGATATCCAGCTTTACGACAATATCATGACCATCCAGGGTGTCTCGCAGCGCCGCTGTTATTAGCGTACGCACACGCTCAGCTATTTCGGTCGCGGCCACATAGCGCTGTTTCGATGCTAAAGCTGCCGCCTCAGATAACAACCACTCTACTAGCTCTTTATCAAAGCCAATCACAGGTTGAGCGTCTACACTTTTTTGTCGTAAATGAGCCTTTTTAAAGGCATTGATCGATACGATAACTTGCTGGTACTGCTCCCGATCAATCTCATGCTGTGGTCGACCCAACTCGATTACTGATACCGCCGGATAGGCCACAACACCTATCCGCTTGTGATCCAGCAAGCTTTTTATCGCGACAGCGATATGCTCCTGCGCGGTTTTCATCAGGATGGATGCCTCACCGAATCTCCCCTGCTGAACATACACTTCGGCCTCATGCATCAACAGATCGACCTCTTCCTGATTGTAACGATACGGACTGTTTGCTGCGGCTTGCGGAGCAAGCTCGTCATAATGGCGTTGATATGCCGTAGTAAAGAGAGGGATTCCCTCTTTCAATGAAAGGTAACGTCTTTTTTCGCGGAGCTGCAATGGCTGCTCGCTCGAAAGCTGTTTCAGCAACAAGAGTGACTCATTAAGCTGCAACATAGCCTGCTCAATATCACCCTCATCACGTGAAATTCTAGCCACATTGAGCAGACGCTCCGCCTCTTGATGAGTATCGCTGCCAACAACTGCTGGCAGGTGGCGATCAATCAGCCCAAACAGCATGACGGCATAAGCGTGACGTTGCTGGTACATCAATGAAGAGTGCTCCTTCATAACAACATCATTCGCAGCCGCGCTTGATGCGGTGGCGGGGGTAGAGAGCAGCGCCCCACAGAAGAGCGACACCACACATAGCCTGAAAAGAGGTTTCACCATCACACCTCTGAGGATACCCGCCGACCAACAGCCCAGCGTCTTAATGCACCTCAACTTTAAAGGTAGCAGCCAAAACCTTAAACCACAAAAAAATAATACGGCACGTTATCGCAGAAATATCACAGCATAACATGCCAGAAAAACCATCATTGGTATCCAGGCAAGCAAACGCTCAGGTGCTTTCAACTCATGCCAGCGAAACACTGAAAAACCGGCCACACCGAGCCAGACAGGCCATGAGTACATGCCTAGCATAGCCATTTTCTCTGTCAGCTTACGCAGCATTTCAGGATCATGCGACTCGACGGGAACAGCCAGTATTACCGACATATACTGCCACATTCCAATCATCGGGATGAGGGCGATAACAAGCCCAATATACAGAATAACTCGTGGACTCATACTAACCTCTAATGTTCACGTGTAGATAAGAAACGAATATCTGGCCACCGTTCAATCGTCAACTGAAGGTTAACGCGAGTGGGGGCAACATAGGCAAGGTCCCCGCCCCCATCAATGGCAAGATTATCAGCCGCTTTGCGCTTGAACTCTTCAAGTGTTTTTTCATCATCACACTCGACCCAACGCACAGTGGCCACATTAACAGGTTCAAACAAACATTCAACGTTATACTCATCCTTAAGTCGATGTGCAACCACATCAAACTGGAGAACCCCGATAGCACCCACAATAAGATCATTATTATTCATCGGCTTAAAGAGTTGAGAGGCTCCCTCTTCGCACAATTGATCCAACCCTTTTACCAGTGCTTTTTGGCGTAGCGGATCTTTCAGGCGGGCGCGACGAAAAAGCTCGGGAGCAAAGTGGGGAATACCGGTGAATTTCAAATCTTCGCCGAGTGTAAAGGTATCTCCAATCTGAATAGTACCGTGGTTATGTAAGCCAATAATATCACCCGCACATGCGGTTATCGCATGCTCTCTCTGGCCCGCCATAAAAGTGATCGCATTGGGAATCTTTACATCGCGGCCAATCCGCACATGTCGCATCTTCATCCCTTGGCGAAACTCACCCGAACAGATTCGCATAAATGCAATTCTATCCCGGTGCTGTGGATCCATATTGGCCTGAATTTTAAATATAAAACCGCTAAACGCCTCATCAGTGGCGGGAACCACGCGACTATTTGTAGGACGGGGGAGCGGTGCCGGCGCATATTCAGCAAAAGCATCCAGCAGCTCCTTCACACCAAAGTTATTGATTGCTGAACCAAAAAACACCGGGCTTAGCTCACCACTCAAATAGGCATCCAGGTCAAACGCATGACTTGCGCCTCGCACCAGCTCCACCTCTTCACGAAAATCAACAACCATCTGACCAAAAAGCTCATCAAGCCGAGGGTTATCCAGCCCATGAATCACCTCACCCTCTTGTATTTTACCCCCATGGGTCGAGCTAAAAAGGTGGATCGCATTAGTCACCAGGTTAAACACCCCCTTAAACTCTTTACCCATACCAATTGGCCAGGTAATTGGTGCACACTGGATTTTCAATACCTCTTCAACCTCATCCAGAAGGTCAATGGGATCGCGCCCTTCACGATCCAGCTTATTGATGAAAGTGATGATCGGCGTATCGCGTAATCGGCAAACCTCCATCAACTTGACCGTGCGATTCTCAACACCTTTGGCACAATCGATCACCATCAACGCAGAATCCACAGCCGTCAGAGTCCGATAAGTATCTTCAGAAAAATCCTCATGACCCGGGGTATCGAGCAGATTCATAATCCGATCGTTGTGCACAAACTGCATCACAGATGTCGTAACAGAAATACCGCGCTGCTGCTCAAGCGCCATCCAGTCAGACGTCGCATGTCGCGCCGCCTTCCGTCCTTTAACACTACCCGCCAACTGAATAGCACCCCCAAACAACAACAACTTTTCTGTTAGTGTTGTTTTACCCGCATCTGGGTGAGAGATGATAGCAAACGTGCGTCTTCTCTTGATTTCATTAATAAAATTGCTATCTGCCATGCCCTAAAAACCTTAGTTTGTACCCAAACTTGTAGCCATTGTTAAAAATACCTTTTCGAACAAATGGAATACTCGAAAAGCACGTTATTTTACCTGATCAAAAATCTTACGCACCAACAAACTCAAATAGCTTGTCAAAATCATGTTTGTCGGCGGCTCTGAGTGCCGCAATATATTGATCACGGCGCTCATTCATTGCTGCTAATTTGTAGCCCCCCGCCCAATCAATCGCAGGTGCGTCCATGAGCTTGGTGAGTATTGCATCTGCCATTATGCGTGCATGGCGACCATTTCCATTTGGAAATGGGTGGGTCGATACCAGCTTGTGATGAAAGCGTGCAGCAAGCTCTATTGGTGGACAGGTCTCATGCTCTATCCAGTAGCGCGTATCACCTAATAGCTGTCGCAACTGAATTGCGATCTGGGTCGGATCAACACCGATGTTCCTTTCCGTTTTACGAAATGTGCCTGCCCATTTCCACATTTGCCCAAATAACCGTTTGTGCAAATCTCGCGCAAATCCTTCGCTCAATATATCTGGGTTCTTTTGCTTTTTAAGCCACTGCATGCCTTCAACAATATTGGCTTGCTCCAACTGATCAAGTTCGCCTCTGGTTGTAATGTGCTTAAAACGAAGCCCTTCCTTTTCATCAGGATCGAGGGGTGTTGCGCCATCTGTTTCAACTAACTCATTACTCATCCCATAAATCAGAAGGCATCTTCTCGATGATCTCAGAAGCAAGACGATCCACTTCAAAGGTAAGCTGCTCATCGCTGAGCGCTTGCGCTTCAAGCGCCATCTGTGTGGATGCCGCTTTGATCTGTTCTTTTGCCTTAAATACGGCCCGATCCCTGATCACGCTTTCAATTTCTTTTTCAGGAATGACCGCATACACAAAGCGGCAATCCATGGCTTGCGCCATGCTTTGCATACTTTTAAGCGTGGCACTGCCTGTTAGCTCAGCAGACTCCGCTTGTGAAACCCGCCCCTTGGTAACACCAAGGCGGTTTGCCAATTGCGAGCCTGACATGCCAAGCGCTTTGCGAACTGTTTTAAGCCACCCTTCAGAAGAGGGCATGGCATAGTCACCAAACTGCTTTAAAGCTTGGTTCACCTTGTTTTGATATTGCTTTAAAACAACCGCTTCGATGCCCATCGGATGACCTTAATCTATAATTTAAACCATCATTAGTTTAGTTAAATCTATACTTAAAAAATATAAGTCAATATAAAGCTAAACTAAAAACGCAGTAAAGTTTAGCTATATGTTGATTTCCCTCATTCGCTTTCGGGCGTAGTTTACCCGAAAGCGCGATTTTTTGGCGCTCTTTAAAGAAGCAATGCAACCTTTGATTGCTGGATTTTGAATTAGCTCATACGCCAGTCTTGAGCTCTCCTAATTACCCATAATTATCAGCCCGCTGTAGAAGCCTGTTTGGCATAGGCACTGTTCTCGCTGCAATACAACCAAACCTTGGTAGCATGCCCTCTAGCTTAAGACGACGATTAAAGCGATAACAGAACTCGGCTAAATAAAGAGATTGCGCCATCCGGCTCATTTCAACCACTACTTTCCCATGCGCTGTGTAACCCAAGTAGCAGATGAACATTAAGATAAGAGAATAAGATCAGCAGAGGTCATACATTGAAACAGGCAGGATGACTATGAGTGATATTTCCAAAAAAACACCAAGCGAGAGAAATATCATACTGTAACGCCTCCTACCGACTACCCGAGCACACTATAAGATAATGGATATGCTAACGAAAAAAAATAGCTCGGCAGCGGTAGCGTCAACAAAAAAGATGGGGCTGTGGCAGGTCGTCGCACTGGCAGTGGGCACTATGGTAGGTGCCAGCATATTTTCAATATTTGGACTCGGTGCACGCCTGGCCGGGCCTAATCTGCCGCTGGTATTTTTTCTTTCTGGCATGATAGCCCTGTTGGTGGCCTACTCTTACGCCACGCTGGGCAGTCGCATTATCTCCGATGCGGGGCCCATCGAATTCATCCTCAAGGGTATCGGTGATGGTCTGCTGACCGGGGCTCTGAGTTTTCTATTCTGGTTCACCTATGTGATCTCTATTGCCCTGTTCGCCAAAGGTTTTGCCAGCTATTTTTTACCCTTATTGCACCTCCAACCTTCACCTCTGGCAAGTGACATTACTGAGGCGAGCATCGTGCTTCTCTTTCTGGCACTAGGCGTTCTGGGCTCTTCTGCTGTGGGCAAGGCTGAGCTGATTATTGTTGTCATCAAGCTCTCCATCCTGGCTCTGTTTGTGGTGCTGGGCGTAAGCAGCATCAAGCCGTATCTCGTCACACCGTCCTTTACACCTTCTGAAATCACTGGAAGCATCAATGCAATCGCCCTGTTTTTCCTCTCTTACATGGGCTTTGGGCTGGTTACTAATGCCTCTGAACATATGCAAAATCCAGAGAAGAATGTTCCTCGCGCCATCTACCTCAGTATATTTATCGTTAGCATTGTTTATATCCTGGTATCGCTGGTAGCAGTAGGAAACCTGGCACCGGCTGACCTGATCAAGGCACAGGACAATGCCCTGGCTGTTGCCGCTGAACCCTTTCTGGGACAGACCGGATTTTTGTTGATTTCTCTCGGTGCACTGTTCTCCATTGCATCAGCGCTCAATGCCACCTTGTTCGGGGGTGCCAATGTGGCCTATGCCTTAGCAAAGCGGGGGGAACTGCCGCGGCAGTTCAATCGAAAACTGTGGTTTAATTCCAGTGAAGGGCTCTACTTTACTGCTGCCTTGGGGATTATTTTTGCACTCACTTTCAATCTCAATGGTATCGCCTCAATCACCAGTGGCGTTTTCATGGTCATCTACCTCTTTGTGCTTTACGCCCACTGGCGGTTGAAGAGTCAATATGGTGGGAATGCAGCAATTATTGCCTTGGGTTTTATCGTTGTTTCCGCAGTGTTTCTCTTGTTACTGGCTTATCAATGGCACACCAACCGCAGCAGTTTTTATGGCACCTTTATTGTTCTCGGCGGCAGTGTACTGGTGGAGTTGATCTATTGTGGGCTGACCCGGCGTAAATTCATACAACGAGAGCTATCCCTGCTACGAAAGGGTGAGGATTATCTTCACGATGAGCTGAATGAACTATTGCTCCACAAGAGACGGAATAACACCTGACCGAGAGTTCGCACTCTCAGATGGAGGAGATCAGTAA
Source organism: Gammaproteobacteria bacterium (assembly GCA_021647245.1). Classification (NCBI taxonomy): domain Bacteria; kingdom Pseudomonadati; phylum Pseudomonadota; class Gammaproteobacteria; species Gammaproteobacteria bacterium. The sequence continues at coordinate 4,027 of JAKIVC010000020.1, read as the reverse complement.
TGACAGAACCCACGCAAGCCGCTGATAGAACACCCCCCGTGCAGGGCCTTAGTAGTGGCGAGGCGGCCCAACGCCTCACGCAGTATGGGCCCAATGCCCTGGAAGAGAAGAAAGTCTCCACCCTACGGCGCCTGCTGGGTTATTTCTGGGGCCCCATCCCATGGATGATCGAGGTGGCAGCCGTGCTCTCTGCACTGGTTCAGCACTGGGCTGATTTCTGGATCATCATCACCCTGCTCATTTTCAATGCTGCGGTTGGCTTCTGGCAGGAGTACACCGCAGGCAATGCGATAGCAGCGTTGATGAAGCAGCTGGCCCTCAAGGCTCGGGTGCTGCGCGACAGTCAGTGGCAGGAGATCGATGCCAAGCAACTGGTACCAGGCGATATCGTGCGCATCCGCCTAGGTGATGTCGTTCCTGCTGATGTCAAGCTGGTGGACGGTGATTACCTCAGCATCGACCAGTCGGCGCTCACCGGCGAGTCCCTACCGGTCACCAAGCGTACCGGTGACGAAGCCTTCTCCGGCACTGCGGTCAAACAGGGTGAGGTGCTGGCCGAAGTGACAGCCACCGGAGCCGACACCCGCTTCGGCAAGACGGCCAGTCTGGTGCAACAGGCCACGACCACCTCCCATTTCCAAAAAGCTGTACTCACCATTGGCGACTATCTGATCTACCTCAGTCTGGCGCTGGTGGCACTGCTGATTATCGTTGAACTTCACCGTGGCACAGACTGGCTGGAGCTGGTTCAATTTGCGCTGATCCTTACCGTCGCCTCAATTCCTGTCGCCATGCCGGCAGTACTCTCTATGACCATGGCCATGGGTGCCATGGCGCTATCGAAACGCAAGGCCATCGTCACCCGCCTAGAGTCCATCGAGGAGATGGCCAGCATGGATGTACTGTGCTCAGACAAGACCGGCACCTTGACGCAAAATCGCCTCACCCTGGGTGAGGTCGAGATCTTTCACGCCGAGAATGGACAAGAGGTGCTGCTGGCTGCAGCACTGGCCTCTCGTGAAGAGAATCAGGATGCTATCGATGAGGCCGTATTGGAAGGCCTGGTGAACAAGGAACGCCTCGCAGCCTTTCGCCAGACGGCCTTCGTGCCTTTTGACCCAGTACACAAACGTACTGAGGCGACAATCCAGAGTGCTGATGGCAGCACCTTTCAGGTGGTCAAGGGTGCACCGCAGGTCATCATGGCGATGGCCGGGCTATCGGATGAGATGCAGGTTCGTGCCCAACAGGTCGTCGCTGACTTTGCTGAACAGGGCTACCGCGCCCTCGGTGTGGCACGCCGAGACGGCGGTGCCGCAGGCTGGACCTTTCTCGGCATCCTCTCACTTTTCGACCCCCCTCGTACGGACTCCACCGAAACCATCGCCAGCATCCGCGCCTACGGCATTAGCATGAAGATGGTCACCGGCGACAATCTTGCCATTGCCAAGCAGGTCGCCGCTAAACTTGGATTGGGCAGCAATATCCTGTGCGCTGATGCACTGCCTGTCGCCAATGATCACCACGATCAAAAAACCAGTGTCGAGGCCGTCGAAAAAGCCGATGGTTTTGCCGAGGTGTTCCCTGAGCACAAATTCGCCATCGTCAAGATTCTGCAAAAACACGATCACATCACCGGCATGACCGGCGACGGTGTCAACGATGCCCCCGCACTCAAGCAAGCCGATGTCGGGATCGCCGTCAGTGGTGCCACCGATGCCGCACGCGCAGCGGCCGACCTAGTGCTCACCGCACCCGGACTATCGGTAATCGTCAACGCCATCGAGGAGGCTCGGCGTATCTTTGAACGCATGAATGCCTACGCCATCTACCGCATCAGCGAAACCATCCGCATTATGTTCTTCGTCGTGCTGGCCATGGTCTTTTTCGGCTTCTACCCCATCACTGCAGTGATGATCATCCTACTGGCCTTTTTTAACGATCTACCCATCATGACCATCGCCTACGACCACACCAATTTGGAAAAAGACCCCGTGCGTTGGAATATGCGCCAGGTGATTACCGTGGCCACTGCTATGGGCATCGTCGGTGTCATTGGTAGTTTTGGCATGCTGCTGATTGCCATGGACTGGATGCTTTTGGATGTGACACAGATCCAGACGTATGTATTTCTGAAGATGGCCGTGGCCGGACATCTGGTGCTGTTCGTTGCGCGCAGTAAAGGACACTTCTGGCAACACCCTTGGCCAGCACCCATTATGATTTGGTCAGCACTCATCACCAAGCTAGCCGCCACCCTGCTGGCCGCCTACGGCTTCGGACTCATCACCCCCATCACCTGGCCAGAGATTGCCCTCATCTGGGGCTATTCCATCGCCTCGGCCCTGCTCACCGACTGGGTCAAGGTACAGGTCTACCGCCACATGTCACAAGAGACTCAGCGTCATCGCGGCTTTCTGATTCGCCTACAACAATCACTGCATGCCCCTTGGCGCAGAAAATAAGGAGAGTACCCATGTCTACCTCACTCGTTACTTCACTGCCGACCATGCTGCTCGCCACACGCGTGCTCTTTGCCGCACAGCCAGCCAGCGCCGATGACCGTGCTTTGTTACTCGAACTCATCGACCGCTACAACCCAGCGCTCTTTCGAGAACACCCCCTGTGAAACCAACACTCTGCGTGATTTTTTGTGCAAACTGACAAAGCACCCAAGCCAGACAATCGTATGACTGAATCTACTTTCGTCATTCCAAAACAACTCTTCTGCGGTGATCGACGCCTGCTCATCGCCTTGGTGGGTGGCAGCCCGACTCCACCAGCGGAGTAGTCGCCCGTGCAGTGGTCGACGGACTGGTGGGCTTGATGGGTATCGTCATCCCCTACATGCTGCCGCTGGTACTGTTATTAGAAGTTCTGGAACAGAGCGGCATCATGCACCGCATCGCCTTTGTGGTGGATCGCGACTTTCACCGCCTCGGACTGCATAGCGGGGTGGCCGTGCCGTTTCTGCTCGGTCTAGGTCGCAATGTGCCTGCCATCACCAGCGTAGCGCAAACCACCCATGGGCGTGAGCATGTACTCGCCTCGGCACTGATCACCTTCGTCCCCTGCTCGGCGTGCTCAGCCATCATTTTGGTATAGACAGGCAAATACCTCGGTGGGCTGGGTGTCTTTGCCATCTTTCCCTAACCCCCAGATAGAAACGCGAGATGATGTGTAAGCGTTTGGCTTCACAGTGAAACTACAAATATTAGTCGCACCCGCAGGTTCGGCGGCTATTTTTTGTTTTGCTGTGGAGTCAAGAGCTTGTGCAGCATACGTGTTTCTATCTGGGGATCGATGTTTGTCAAGGTAGTTGTCCAGCGCTCTGCTGATTCCCCTCTAATTCCAGGCTCTTTTTTACCCTAATTTTCTGGATTCAACCACACTTCACTGACGGCGGCACTCTTCTCGGTCATGCTCTCCGTAGTTACAGCATTGCTAATCAGTGGCTTGGTGCGCTGGCCACTGGAGCTTGCTCAATGGTTGTTCTGGAGCGAGCTTGTTTTGGTGCTTGCGAAATATCCAGCAGCGAGTTTCAGGAAATCCATTAATTGCGCAGCGGCCAACAAGCCCGCACGGGAAGTGAGCAAATCGTTTGTTGTATCAAGTTTGTAGGGGAGAAGCATCATAAGCCATGAGCTGTGTACCCATTGGGTGATGGTGGCTTTTGTCATTAACCATTATACAGCTAAGGCTTTCTGCGATTTAAAGGTTTCTATCGGGGGATCGGGGGGATACACTCTATTTTTTACGCACGAAGTTTAATGTTTCTCCTAAATCCTGCAAGTAGATAACAGCAATGAAAGAAAATGGTAAACTCATCAATCAGTTAATTGCATTTAACCACAACCGATGAGTCACCATTTTCATGAGTAAGCATACCAGAAACCCCCCCCAGCAAGGCACGCACAAAGCCAGCAAAAATTCATTTTCAGAAAACAGGGAAAAACATGACCAGTAAAGCTGGATTGATTCCTGTCATCAAATTTCTGGATAAACTTGGATTTAATTCACTCTTTCA